>CAMYNZ010000200.1 GCA_947259865.1 uncultured Desulfobacterales bacterium
TCTCTAAAAAATGCTTCGCTGATGTCCGGTATATCCGGGAAAATGGCCCGCAGGTCAACGACTCCCTCATCCTTTAGTAAACCCGGTTTTTCTGATCCTTTGGGACCGAATCGAACCAGTCTCATAGTTTCCCTTTCTCTTTTAATCCATCTGTGTAACGTTTTTGCGCATACCAATCTATCTGCCGGCAAATCCCCCGTATGATGCTGACCTCTCTGGCTCTTAGCTGCATTCTTGTGCAAAATTGCCGCACCCGATTCATCCAATGTTCCGGGTTCTCGGGGTTGAGGTAGTTTATACGCACAAGAATATCTCTGAGTTGATCATACATCCCGTCAAGCTCGTGCCGGGTGGCCAACCGGGGTGTTGATTCCGGGGGTTTTTCCTGTCCGGCTAAAAAAATTTGATAACACATTATCATGACAGCCTGTGCCAGGTTTAGAGACGAAAAGGCAGCGGTTGGAATCGTGGCCAAAACGTGACAGTGACGGAGTTCTGCGTTGGAAAGTCCTTTATCCTCGGGCCCAAAAAGCAGGGCAATCCGGTTATTCTGTGACATGGATACAAGCATATCCGCCAGTCTTGAGGGCGTTGCAATGACCTGGCGCTGCTTGCCCAGGCGGGCAGTGGTGCCGATCACATAATTGAAAGCAGAAATTGCATGTTTAAGGCTTTCAAAAACCTGCATCTGCTCAACAATCTCGACTGCCGCATGGGTTGCCATTTTCAGGACTTTGGTCAAATCGCAATTTTGCGGAGCAACCGTTATTAGCTCCCGGAGTCCCATATTGTGCATGGCCCGTGCCGCCGCCCCGATGTTTTCCGGATAACGGGGTCGGTTCAATACGACCGCCAAATTGGATAAATTGACACGCGTCGCCATTAGGCTATAATCTCAAAACTGTTGAAAAAATAACTGATCTCAAATGCCGCGGTTTCGGGAGCATCCGAACCATGGACCACATTTTTTTCAATATCAGTGGCAAATTCCCGGCGGATGGTTCCCTCCTTGGCTTCCTTATAGTTTGTTGCCCCCATCAAATCACGGTAACGTGCAATAACATTCTGGCCCTCGAGAACCATCATCACCGCTGGCCCGGATGACATAAAATCCGTCAGGCTCTCAAAAAATGGTTTTCCCACATGAACCGCGTAAAATCCCTCTGCCTGAGCTTTGGTCATATGTAACATCTTCATAGCGATAATTTTAAATCCGTTGGTCTCAATACGCTTTACGATTTCACCAATCAGCCCGCGGGCAACTGCGTCCGGTTTGATAATTGATAACGTTTTATCCATAATATCTTTATCCTTTCATCCAAGTGATGGTTCCCGGAGGCATACCAAAACGTTGATTCCAAGTCAACCGCAGCTATCAATCATGCTTATCAAGTGCAGAATTTATAGTGTTTTTGATTGACAATCAAATTGTATAGCTATAATTTGAAAAACAGCTACTGCACCTCGGATACGCATCCTCATCTACAGCACATCAGCGGCACTTGATTCCTCATTCAGCAGGCGTGACCCATCGGTAATTATCAATTTTGAATAATTGAGGGGTCGGGGTGTTTTTTTGCACAACAAGATGATCACTCCGGTGCTTCTAATGGGCAGAGGGCTATTCCCGCCCAGAAAGGCAAAATACGGCGTCGGTTCTTGTTGGAGTCAAAGTTTTAAATAGCCGGCAATAAAGTGTACCTATGAATTTCGCTAAAACAAATCCTCTCAAATTGTGCTTTTATTACTCCTGACGGAACGGTAGTTGTTTTGTCGGGAGCATCCACACCCAGATTAACTGTTCCACATTATCGGATACATTCAGATAACGTTTAGTAAACTCTCACTTGTCGGTTTTTGGACGGTATCGACCCCAATAAGACCTGAAGGCTTTTCGATGTAAGTCGAAATTGTTAACCAGGCTTTCCTTGAATTTGTGACCCGAAATAACCGAAAGGAGGAGTAAACCATGAAAAAAAGATACAGAAATTACGAGTCTTTACTTAAAATTACCGGGGCCATCTCAGCTACCAAAGATCCCGAAGATGCTGTCCCACTGATTGTGGAAAGTGTCAAAACCGCTTTAGACGTAAAAGGCTGCTCCCTTTTTCTATTTAATCGCAAAACTGATGAATTGGCGTTAGCCGGTGCCTATGGCTTGAGCACGGAGTATCTCAACAAAGGGCCGATAAGTTCAATGCGTTCTATTGCCGAGTCCTTAACGGAAGGTCCCGTCGCTATTTATGACGTGGCTGACGATCCGAGGATTCAGTATCCGCAAGAAGCCATAAAAGAAGGAATCGCTTCAATTATGTCCGTACCGATCATAATCCACAGCCGTGTGATCGGTGCTTTACGGGTGTATACTGAGGAGCGGTGGGAATTTACGCTGGAAGATGTTAATCTGGTCCAGGCCGTGGCTCAAATCGCCGGGATGGCGATAGAAATGTGCCGGCTCAACAAAGGACTGAAGACCAGCATCGAAATCTTAAAAACCATGCGGGATCCGGCAACGATCAAATCGAAAAAATGGACACCCCATGAAGGTGTTCCGGTGAGTGTAGCGGCTGAATGAGAAACATTGCTTTAATCCGCATTATAGAGCGCAACACAAAGCACTCGTCGATATGGCCGGGGGGTTCCTCTGGACGGTATTCCCAGAGGACCACTCCAGCCAAAGTTTTGGTAACACTGTTCCCCTTCAAAAATCCCATCTCAATCATAGAAGTGGTTTCAAAACCCAAAACCCCTAAATGAGGGCGGCCGGACGTCACAGCAAAGTAAATTCGGTTGACAAAAAACGGGCTGAATTTTATTATTTGGTAACGAAATTTGGACCGAAGTGTTAAAACCACTTCCAGTCGTAATTGAAAAGTTTCCACTTTATAGCTGGGCAGGATTTTAGAGTTCGACATCAGGTCTTGAAACCGTTTTTGTATAATACTGAAGAGGAACTGCCATGCCGATTTACGAATTTTATTGCATCGACTGCAATACAATTTTTAATTTCTTTTCCAAAACCATAAATACCCGTAAAAAGCCCAAATGCCCCAAGTGTAAAACCAAAACCCTGTCAAGGCAGATGTCAACATTTGCAGTTACCGGAAAAGCAAAGGAAGACAGCGAAATGGACGATCTGCCCTTTGATGAGACCAAGATGGAACAGGCCATGAATGTATTGGCCGGTGAAGCTGATAAAATAAATGAAGACGATCCCCGTCAGGCCGCCCAACTTATGCGCAAACTCACTGACATGACCGGTATGCAACTCGGTTCGGGGATGGAAGAGGCTCTTGGCCGGATGGAACGGGGTGAAGACCCGGATAAGATCGAGGAAGAGATGGGAGATCTTCTGGAGGGTGAAGATCCTTTTTTATTGCCAGGGAAAAAAGGCGCCGGATTGAAAACAAAACGTTCGGCGCCGTCTAGGGATGAAACTCTCTATGATCTCTAGAATTGGTTTCAAAACCCCATCTAAGGTTCAATGGCTGTGTTGCAAACCTCTTCAAAATGTACTGCTCATCCGCCAGAGTGCTTTGGCGGACTGCGATTTTTCACCTGTCCCGCCATAGCTTTTAAGCGACGGCGGATCGGTTTGTGCCTTACCCTTGAGCCTAATCTGAGGTTTTGAAACCAATTCTAGTCACCGATCCAGTGGGAGGACGCAGCATGCAAGCAGATATTTTGGATA
The DNA here is from genome assembly GCA_947259865.1 of uncultured Desulfobacterales bacterium. Next base: position 3,692 of record CAMYNZ010000200.1, read on the forward strand.
AAATTGAGACCCGACAGGGAGATATTACCCGACTGAAGGTGGATGCTATCATAAACGCTGCCAATACTTCTTTGTTGGGTGGCGGTGGTGTTGACGGGGCCATTCACCGGGCTGCCGGACCCGAACTTCTGGCAGAATGCCGGACCCTGGGCGGATGCCCTACCGGAGAAGCCAGAATCACCGGCGGGTACAAGCTTGCTGCCCGTCATGTTATTCATACCGTGGGACCGGTTTACAGTGCCAAGGCCGTTGATAAAGCCAGAAAGCTTCTGACCGGATGCTACCGGAATAGTTTGAGGCTGGCGTTGGAGCACAGTGTTAAAACGATTGCCTTTCCGGCCATTAGTTGCGGTGTTTATGGGTATCCGATTGAAGCGGCCTGTAAAGTAGCTGTTGATACGGTCTGCGATTTTCTCAAAAACAACCAAGCCCCGGTAAAGGTTATTTTCATCCTGTTTTCGTCCCAGGATAAAAAAGTGTATGATGATTACCTTTCAAAATTATAGCCTCAACACCTATTTTTCTGGATTGACAAACTTTGTTACTGTAATTAAGTTAGAGCCAAATAAACTAATGGCTTATCTAAGCAAGCTCACTTGTGCTGATCTGCGATAAGCTAAAGGGAGGAAGATAGAATGGTTGAAGTAACAAAAGAAGCCTCCGGGCAAATAGCCGAGTATTTCAAAGGAAAAGACGTTTCACCAATCAGGATTTTTTTAAATGAAGTCGGTTGAGGGGGGCCCTCCCTCGCAATGGCTCTGGATGAGCCAAAGGACACGGATGACGTTTACACCATAGACGGGTTTACCTTCATTGCAGACAAAGGATTTATGGATAGGGCCAAACCGGTGAAAATCGATTTTATCGAATACGGCTTCCGGCTTTCCAGCGGCCTGGTATTTGACGAGAGCTGCACCAGTTGCAGTACCACCGGGGATTGCTGCGGCTAATTATATCCTTATTTTAAAAAAGCAGCACTTGGTTAAGTGCTGTTTTTTTTATTGCCCAATGAGGCAAAGCTGAGGACAACATCAAGCCGTTGACAGTGTGTATTGGAAATGGCAACGCCCGAGGCGTTGTAAGGTCTACGGGCCGTAACACTTTTTGTATACGATAATGACAATATTATCAGCCGATTGGAAGCAAACCTCGGCTTGACTAGGTTGGATGTATGAGCACGTTATTGATACCCTTGATTTTAATTCTGGGTGCACTTATTTGTGTGAGAATTATATATTTGAAAAAAAAGAAATCTAAAAATGCGGATGCTGTATACATCTGTACGACATGCGGATTAAAACACTGTGAATGTCATAAAAAATAACCCACATCACCCGCAACCCCAGCCACATATGGAAAACCACAATTCTAATAGGGATCGGGAGGCTTTTTGGAATCAGTCGCTGCACGCGTTGCCCGTGCCACTTATGGTGGCAGGCAAACCCATGCAGTTTAGCTGACAACGTGTCTGGGATAATTTATCATTTCACACCTCAGCCGTTTACAACCAAACTGCCTCGATCCCTTCTAAACTCAGCACAATGGATATCAAAACAACAATCGAAAACCAGCGACAATATTTCGAGCAGGGACATACTAAAGACATTCCCTTTCGCATCAACCGTTTAAAGACACTTGAGCAGGCTATTAAAAAAAATGAAAAAAAGATCATATCGGCTCTCAAAAAGGATCTAAACAAGGCCGCCTATGAATCTTATATGACGGAGGTCGGTCTAATTTTAGGTGATATCCGGTTTATGATAAAAAATATCCGGAGATGGTCACGGCCCCAAAAAGTTAAAACACCCCTCATCTATCCGTTCGCAAACAGTTATAATTATCCAGAACCTTATGGCATCGCTCTGGTCGTCTCCCCCTGGAATTACCCATTCCAACTCGCCATAGCCCCCTTAATCGGCGCTATAGCTGCCGGGAACTGTGCAGTTTTGAAACCTTCGGAGTATGCGCCCCATACCGCCGGGATTATATCTGAAATACTGGCTGACATTTTTGAAAATCGATATGTAACCGCCATTACCGGTGATGTGGAGACCGTCAAAGCCCTGCTTGAGCAGAAGTTTGACTATATATTTTTCACCGGAAGTGTCCCGGTGGGCAAAATCGTAATGGCTGCCGCGTCCAGACATCTCACCCCCGTCACCCTGGAACTGGGCGGCAAATCTCCGTGCATCGTGGACAGGGAAACCAATATCAATCTGGCCGCCAAACGGATTGTTTCGGGCAAATTCATCAATGCGGGACAGACCTGCATTGCACCGGATTACCTGATGGTTCATAAATCCGTAAAAGCAGCGCTTGTGGATGGCATGCGGAAATATATAACCCAATTTTATGGCGAACAACCGCGTGAAAGTGGGGATTATTCGAGGATAATCAATAACCGTCATTTTACGCGGGTCGCTGCCTATCTTGATAGGGGGACTATCATCGTGGGGGGTGAAGCCGACCAAAAACAATTGTACATCTCACCCACCCTGCTGGATAATATCGGGTGGGATGACCCGGTTATGCAGGAAGAAATATTCGGCCCCATACTTCCCATTCTCGAGTATCAGGATCTTTCACGGGTAATCGCCGCCGTCAATGCCCGTCCCAAACCCCTGGCACTTTATTTTTTCTCAACCAACAAACAAAACCAGCAAAGAATACTCAAAGAGATTTCTTTTGGTGGCGGGTGTATCAATGACACGCTGCTTCACTTCGCCAACCCCCACCTTTCCTTCGGTGGTGTGGGAAATAGCGGTATGGGCAGGTATCACGGCAAGGCAAGTTTTGACACTTTTTCCCACCGTAAAAGTATATTAAAAAATCGGCTTTCTTTTGACTTGCCATTGCGATACCCGCCGTATAAAAACTTAAAATACCTTAAAAAAATCCTGAGATAATCCGGGTATCGGGGCGTTTTTACGCCCAACCTCTAATATCAGCGCAATCGGTTATTATCAGCGAAATCGTGTAAATGGAAAAAAATCACATCGTGAATAAAAACGTTTACAGAGATATCTTTCGTTATCATGAGGAAACCAAGCATCATTTTGATCGGTATGCCCGGTCTTCAGGCTCTATGGACTGGCAAAACCAGCCCAACCCCTTCAGGTTTTACGAAGACATAAATATTATCTATTTGCCGCTTTTAAAAAATGACCCCAAAGCGGCATACCCGGATTTATATCGCCGGCAAAATAACACGCCTCAACCATTCACTTTAGAAAATATCGCCGGTTTTCTGGAATTGTCCCTGGGCTTGTCAGCCTGGAA
>CAMYNZ010000201.1 GCA_947259865.1 uncultured Desulfobacterales bacterium
GACCGAGTTTCCTTTGACATAGAGCAAGGACAAAAAGGTCCTGCCGCTGCAAATGTCACTGTGATTTAACCTTCGATTGCGAGTAAAAAGGGCATCCCTCGAATAGACAGGGGTGCCCTTTTGTTTATGTTGAACTAGTATTAGTACGATCCCTAATTACAAGATCTTAAACCTAAAATATCCTGTCCTAATTACTTTTCTTTTCATTACTATCAAGAATAACGGCCTTCGAGGTAACAATATGGCAAAATCGCATTATTCAATAAAAAAGCGTAAGAAAGAATTAGCAAGGAAGCTAAAGCAAGAAAAAAAAAGACAACGTAAATTAGATAAAGATCCAATAATGCCAGAAGAGGCTTTAGATAAGTCTCAGGATGAGACAGAAAAACTAGAGGAATAGTGAGTCGAAAGTGTTTTTACCCTATCCGACAAGCAAAAAATAATGATTCATTTTTTATCTGGCGTAGTTTGGGGTAATTTGTCCCTGGCCATATTCATTCAATTCACATCCGACGACCCTAGCGATACTTTCAGCCCTGGGAATATCACCTGTTGTCATTAAAATAGGCCTAAGCATGTTTCTTCTATTTATCTCATGCATACGCTGATTTAAACCCCACCAGTTTTTGCCCTTTTTCGTCCCATAGCTTCAGTTGAAGACAAGTGATACTTTTACGGATGGTAAGTGGTTCAACATCCAGAAATGCTTTCGTTTCATCATAGACTCTCTGCAAATTATAATTGGGAATCCGGGCTCTAAGATGATGGATATGGTGTAATCCGATATTGCCGGTAAACCACTGTATCACTTTAGGTAGTTTATAGTATGAACTCCCGCGAAGTGAAGCATTTATTGGATCCCACTGGTCATGACGCGACCAGTGCACCCCCTCGAATTGATGCTGGATGTAAAACAGCCATACTCCGATTACTCCGGCCAAGAAAATGACCGGGAACTGAATCAAAGCATACGCCTTAAACCCAATGGTGAGACTTGCTACTAAAATAATAATTGCGATGGCGCAATTGGTAAAAATAACACTATTGCTTTGACGCCTCTTTGCCCCTTTGTGAGGGTATCGGTAAGATACAAGAAATAAAAATGCAGGGCCCAAGCACAAAAGAACAAAGGGATTTCTAAAAAACCGATACCAAAATCGCTTTGGTTTTGAGGCTGTGCGAAACTCCTCTGCTGTCAACATCCAAACATCGCCTTTGCCTCTGCGATCAAGGTCACCGAAGGTGTTGTGATGCTGTCCATGGGACTTTCTCCATTCTTCATAGGGTGTGAAGGTTAACACCCCGCAGAGGTAACCTAAAACGGTATTCGCCTTTCTGGAGGCAAAAAACGATTGATGGGCACAGTCATGGAAAAATATGAAGATTCGAACTAACAGACCGGCGGCCAAAATGGCAAGGCCCAGGATGATCCAGTACGAATAACCCGCTTTGTAACTAAAATACATCAGAATACATAAAATTATGTAAGGAATGAAAGTGTTTGCAAGTTGCCATACGGCCTTCGACAGATTCGGCCGTTCGTATTTTCGAATGGCTTGTCGCAAATCTGGTTTGGCGCTATTAAGCTTTTTGGGAACTAATACACCTGTCATATTCGAACTCCTTTTATCTTGAGGCCATCAGGATCAAGATGAACTACGCGCACTGGAATATTGAGGAAAAAAAGGACCCAGTTTTCAATCATTGTATTTCCGATTAGCGGGGAAATAGAGTTGTAAGAAAAGGAGGTGAACTTAATCAAGGATCGCTGTTGATTAAAGAGAGAGTCGTTTCTGTATTTAGTTATTTAATAAATTGGGGTCTAATTGTCAACGTGAAAAGCATTTTCCCGCCTCCCTTTTCAAGTTTTGAATGATCTAAAGTTTCAAAACCGCACCCTCTGCAGCGGATGACGCAAGCTTGGCATAAAGCCCTAAATATCCCTTTGTTATTTTTCCAGGCGGTCTTTGCCAAGCGGATAAACGGGCTTTGATTTCATTTTCACTGACGTCCAGGTGTAACTTTCGTTTGGTTATGTCGATGGTGATGGTGTCCCCGTTGCGGACCGCAGCGATGGGTCCGCCTTCGGCGGCCTCCGGTGAAACATGCCCTACAAAGCAGCCGTTGTTTGTACCGGAAAAGCGCCCATCGGTGACCACGGCCGTCTTTAGTGCGAGCCCGCGACCGTACAGCAATTTCATGGCGGAGGTCATTTCTCGCATGCCCGGACCGCCTTTGGGACCCTCGTAGCGGATAACGACGACGCCGCCGGGTTTGATTTTGCCCTCGATGACGGCCTGGTTGGCTGCCTCTTCTGTGTCGAAGCACCTGGCTTGACCGACAAAGCGGAGCATATCCGGATGGATGGCTGCCGGTTTGGTTATCGCGGAATCGGGTGCCAGATTGCCGCTGAGAATCGCCAGTCCACCCTGGTGACTCCAGGGATTGCTTCGCGGCCGAATGATGGCCGGGTCCCCGCCGGTTATCGCGGACAGATTCGTTGCAACATTTTTGCCGGTGACGGTGATGGCATCCTCATGCAGCAGGTCCTGAATTTCACGCATAACGGCCGGGACGCCGCCGGCGCGGTGAAAATCGGGAACGTTGGGGGCTGCGGCAGGATTCATCTTGGCGATGTGCGGGGTGGTGCGGCACAATTCATCGAACCGTGACATTGGGACGGCCACCTCGACCTCGTAACCAATAGCCGGCAAGTGCAGGGCCACATTGGTGGATCCGCCGATGGCGGCCGCGAGGCGGATAGCGTTTTCGATGCCCTTTGTGTTGATGATATGCTGGGCTGAAATCTCTTTTTGCACCAAAGCCACGATTTGTCGCCCAGCATGTTGAGCCGCACGCAACCGCTCTGCGTGCGTGGCCGGTATGGTGGCCGTACCGGGCAGACACATCCCCATAGCCTCGGCCACACAGGCCATAGAGTTGGCCGTGCCCAGAAAAGAGCATGAGCCGCACGAAGGCATGGCTTCATCTTCGAGCCTGTCATAGGCCTTTTGATCGATGCGCCCGGCCTTTAGCATCCCCAGCCCCTCGGCCAATGATGTGATGTCGGCAGCGCGACCGTCGAATGTACAGCCGCCTTCGGCAGGTCCTCCGTTGACCAGGATGGCCGCGATATCCAGTCGCGCTGCAGCCATGAGCATACCCGGAACGATTTTATCACAGGAACCCAGCAAGACGACGCCGTCCAGACGATGGGCCTGGACCATGGTCTCGATGCTGCTGGCGATTAACTCGCGCGAGGGCAGAATATAGCGCATCCCTTCGTGACCATTGGCAATACCGTCGCAGGCGGCGATCACGCCAAACTCAACAGGCGTGCCGCCGGCCTGGAGAATGCCCTGGGAGACGTATTCGGCGACTTGTTTTAAATTCACGTGGCCGGATACCAGACGGTTCCAGGAATTGGCAATACCGATGAGGGGACGATCCAGATCCATGTCGCTATAACCCATCGACTTAAACAGTGCCCGCACCTTGGTCCATCTGGGCCGTTGCAGTATGGTATGACTTCGAAGATTCATGACCACCTCCTGTATTCCATTTGAGCTTTAGACAGCCCATTTTAGGGTCAAAACCAGCTTTCTAAGAAATGCGAGCTAAAGTGCAAAGAACCGGGCAGGAATTTAATCACTAAGCAAGGTTTGACATTAATACTTTTGTTTAAGAGAATATTATTGTCAACTTATTGTCAACCTTCACTTTGTTTTATTGTCAACCACATGTTGAATAATTGGTTCCAGGGCCGGACTAATATTTTCGATTTTCAACTTAATATTCGGATGTGAATTGCTGAAGACACGAAATATTTCATCCGCAAATCCTTGGCCAATTGAATTGACCCCTTTAAAATCCAATATTATTTCCTTGAATTTATCAAGGCCAAAGAGCAACCTTTTAGCCTCTGACCGAGAAACATAATTTTGATGAAATAGTTTCACCAGAGCTCTTGTTCGCTCAAATTGGTAATCAAATTCTTCCGGTGCAAATTGAGAAAAGATTTGATTGAGTCGTCTCTTTGAATGCCTGGATATACTGAAAAACACCTCAGTGCCCTTTATATATTTTTTTTCAGATACGAAGACATCTTTCTTTCGATTTTCGAAATTTAGTTCTATTTTATGAGATCTGAAAACAATATAATCAGCTGCCTTCGATGTAAAAAAAATTCCTTCCCCGGAATGTTTTTCTTTCATAGTGGTTGTTTTACCCTTTATGAGTTCACCAATAGCGGCGTATTCATCTAGTAAATTAAATTTTTTATAAATTGAGTAAAAAATTCCTATCCCATAATCCCTAATGTGAAAATTGAATTTGTATTGGTCAATACTAAAATTTACAGAGCATTTTTCAGATATGGAGTGGTCAATGGCGTTGTTTAAAAGCTCCGTAAAGGCATAATGAACTATGTTAAATGCACTTTTGTTAAGTGTTCTTTTGAGGTCAAGCTGTGGAGTAATTTCGCGAAATACTTTATCTTCTTCAAGTCCTTTCAGAACATAGGTTTTTTTTAATTTAACTAAATCTGAAGCTTCCTTTTTGGAAGAAGGAAATCTGTATATTGTGCCTTTGGTAGAACCCTCTTTTACGATGCTGTTGTCTTCTATTAATATTTTGAGGTGTTTGTTAACAGCTTGTCTTGAAATCCCAAGGATTTCAGATAGTTCTTTACCAGTGGTCGATCGTCTTTCTCTCACGAACTTGAGGATTTTTTCTTTTGTAGTCATAGAGTCATTATATTAATTGTCAACTTATTGTCAACCAATTATTAAATTTATTGTCAACTCCATATGATTTACCAGTTTTGGATCTATCAAAAGTTGTTTGCCTGTTTTTGTTTCAGTTTTACCAGAGTAGCCCCCCAACCGCAGGCCTCCGGAGGCGCATCCGTAAAATTTTCAACCAAAGGATTCATTTTGTAAGTACTGCACCTGTTTTTATGGTGAATTGGTAGATAATTGGGGGGATAATAATTTAGGGTGATTTGGGGTTAATTTGGAATCGGACTGATCTAAGCAATTGAAATTATATATAAAAAGGCAATATATGCAGGGCATTTTGGGCATAGGCGGCCTCTTTTAGGGTCAAAATCTGATTTCTATTTTATCCTTCAGATAATTTTTCACATCGGCGATGGGGACTTCCTTGCGGTGGAAAATACCGGCGGCCAGGGCCGCTTCGGCTTCGGTTTGGGTAAAGACCTCATAAAAATGCGCCACACCACCGGCACCGCTGGAGGCTATCACGGGGATTGAAACGGCAGATTTGACCGCATTGATCAGCTCGATGTCATAACCCAGGTTGGTGCCGTCTCTGTCGATACAATTCAACAGGATTTCTCCGGCTCCCAACTTTTCACAGACCTGGGCCAGAGTTATTGCGTCCAGGTCCCTGCCTTGACGGCCACCCTGAATGGTGCACTGGTACCAGCAATAGCGTTCACCATCGGGGCCCGGGAAAGCAGTTTCGATTACCTGATGCGTGACCGCATTCGCTGATTTTAGGTAAGCCCTGCGGGGATCAACAGAGATAACCACTGCCTGGTTGCCGTATACGCGGGATATCTCTTCTATGGAGCTGCGACCGGTTTTGCGGCCGGTTTTAAGATATTCTTCAACGGCCATGACGGCGTCACTGCCGATGGATATCTTGTCTGCCCCGGACCTGAAATACTCGGTGGCAACCTCCAGCGCCGTATATGGGCGGCCGTTACTATCGGTGTAATCTTTGATCCCTCCCCCGATGGTCAGCGGCACAAATACATTCTTAGAGGTTTGTCTCAAAACCTCGAGCATCGGCATGTCTTGCAGGGGAAAATCCCTGAATCCCGTGATATTGAGGAAGGTGATCTCATCGGCCCCCTCCATATAATAGCGTTTGGCCAGTTCCACCGGTTTGCCCAGGTTTCTGACAGTTCCGTTTTCCCTGACATCGTACTGGTCCCCTTTGGTGACCACCAGGTCGCCCTGATCGTTTGACCGAACATCCAGGCAGGCAATGATACGCTTGGCCAGCTTGGTACTTCCTGTGACGTTAACCGGTCCGGCTTTTTCGGCACCGGTTTCCAGGAAATTCTTTAATAAGTGAATTCCGGCGCTGCCGCTTTTTTCCGGGTGGAACTGGGTGGCGGTAATGTTCTTTTTTTGAACGCTGCTGACAAATTCGCCGTCGTAATCGGTGGTGGTCAAAACAAGGCTATCATCTTCGGTAACCACATAGTATGAATGCACAAAATAAAATTTATCATTACCCCCCAGCCCGTTGAATATATACGATGGTTTTTTAATGTTCAGGCCATTCCATCCAATGTGGGGAACGGCCAGGTCGATATCAAATCTTTCCACTGCGCCCGGCAGTATGCCAAGCCCCCTAACTTCCGGTGCTTCCGTGCTGCCGTCGAACAAGGCCTGCAAACCCAGGCAGATTCCCAGATACGGTCGGTTGGCGTTGAGATAGGCTTTTAAAGGCGCCACATAATTTTTTTTGTTCAGAATCTGCATCATGTTGCCGAAAGCACCGACGCCGGGAAAAATGAGTTTCTGGGCCGACAGGATGTCTTCGCCCCGTTCGACAACTTTGACGGTTTCCCCCAGGCTCTCAATAGCATTTACAACACTCCTGACATTGCCAGCGCCGTAATCCAATAACGTTATCATTTTTCAGGTTTTTCCTCTTTGTTCAAAATTAATCCGGTATGGCCGTTTCTATACCCTAATTGAGCGGAAGTCGAGGGTACCCCAGATTCAAGGCGTCCAAGGGCGAAGTCGTAGTAAACTACTGCGAGCCCTTGGCAACGAGGAAGATGGGGTATCATCGGCTTTCCCGAAGGGTAAACAAATTGGAGTGGTTTTTTGGCAATTTATTTTTTTCCGATGCAAGCTTTGTAGACCACCTGCATATCGCTTCACAAAAGCATT
>CAMYNZ010000202.1 GCA_947259865.1 uncultured Desulfobacterales bacterium
TGCCGGTCATACCGGTTGCCTTAAAGACGGATGCCTGGGGCATTGGCCGCAGGCTCAAAGATTTCGGGAAAATTAATCCCCAAAAGCCGGTTCACATTTGTTTTGGAGATCCGATGCATGTGCAAGGTTCCGGCAAAGAAGAACATCGTCATATAATCAAATTTATTTCTGAGAAATTAAAGGCCTGGCGTTGAAGATGAATACGATCACATTTGTAACTGGTGGCTGCAGAAGCGGCAAAAGCCGCTATGCGCTTGAATTGGCCGCACAGCTTTCTGAAAAACAAAAAATTTTTATTGCTACATGCCAACCGCAAGATGAAGAGATGCGGCAAAGAGTTGCCCGTCATCAAAAAGATAGGGGCAAAACCTGGGTTACCCTGGAAGTCCCTGTCGATCTGCCCGAGGCGATCACCTGGAATGGTTCCCGGAGCAATCTGATATTAGTGGATTGTTTGACACTGTGGATCAGCAATCTTTTGACAAGGACGCCAAAAATATCAGAGGATGACGTTATTGCGTCTGTCGACAATTTGACCCGGGCCCTACATGCCGCGAAATGTCCCGTGATACTGGTATCCAATGAAGTCGGCACGGGTATCGTTCCTGAAAATCGACTTGCCAGACAGTTCAGAGATATCATGGGCATGACCAATCAGCGGTTGGCGGCCTGTGCCCATGGGGTAATCTGGATGGTTGCAGGGATTCCGGTAAGAATTAAGGGATAATCTGCGGATTCGTTGGATTCAGCTATAGCATTATTAATTGTTATCTATATTTTAGTAAATGCAATCCCATAGGATTCAAGGGGTCAAGGAGTCAAGGATTCGAGTGAATGCAACTGATAAAATTGTTAGATGACAAACACTTGAACCCTTGAATCCTGGAATCTTTATCCGCCGTCTCTGTGGCGGGCTTGGACCCTTTTCTCACAATCATATAGAGAAGCACCTAATAAATCTAATTAATGAATAATACCCCGGCCTGGAAAGGCACCAGTTATGAAATCCGAAGACCCTCAATATTATATCGACGGCGTTCTTAACCGCAAAAGACGCATCATTGCTAAAACCATCACGGTGATAGAAAGCTCCCTGCCGGCCCATCAGCATCTGTCAAAAACCATTGTTGATGGTCTGTTGCCCCATAGCGGAAAGTCTGTCCGCCTGGGGATAACCGGTGTTCCCGGAGTGGGCAAAAGTACATTTATTGAAAGTTTTGGAATGGCGTTAATAAAAAAGGGCCACTATCTCGGCGTGTTAGCGGTCGACCCCAGCAGCCAGAAAAGCGGCGGCAGTGTGATGGGAGATAAGACCCGCATGGAAAAATTATCCGTTCAAGACCAGGCCTTTATTCGCCCTTCTCCTTCCGGCGGCACCCTTGGCGGTGTGGCCAGAAAAACCAGAGAAACCATGATCGTCTGTGAGGCGGCCGGTTATGATGTCATTATGGTGGAAACCATGGGGGTCGGGCAATCTGAAATAATGGTCGCATCCATGGTTGATTTTTTTCTGGTGTTGATGTTGTCGGGTGCAGGCGACGAGCTTCAAGGCATCAAAAAGGGCGTATTGGAGTTGGCCGATGCGATCGCCGTCAATAAGGCAGATGGAAATAACATTGAAAAAGCTGGAGAGGCCCGCAGAGAATATGAGGCCGCCATGGGTCTTTTATTTCACCCGACCCCCGGGTGGACGCCACCGGTGCTGACCTGCAGCGCCCTTACCCTGGACGGACTTGAAAAGATCTGGGAGATTATTCAGGATCACAGAGCAAAATTAACGGCTTCCGGTGAACTTGCGGATAAACGCAGACGTCAGGCCCTGGATTGGATGTGGTCCCTTGTGGAAGAAGGTTTGAGAGATATGTTCTACAGAAATGCAGATGTTCAAAAGCTGCTGCCGCGAATCACCGATACAGTTGAAAAGGGACAGACCGCACCAACGACAGCCGCCGCCGAATTGCTTAAATTATTATGAGAAACTTTTTTGCTGCGTTGCGATTTATCACGATCTTACCCCTTGGTAAGCAGAAAAATTTTGATCCTCGCGGAATGGTATCGTTCTTCCCATTAATCGGGTTGCTTCTGGGTGCGATGGTATCATTGTTTGACCTGGCAATTGCACGGCTGTGGCCGCTGCCGGTTACGGCAATGCTGGATGTACTATTTCTCGTTTTTTTAACCGGGGCCTTCCATCTGGATGGGTTGGGTGATACTGCCGACGGTCTTTACGGCCAGCGCCCAAAAGAAGCTGCCCTGGCTATCATGAAAGACAGTCGCATCGGTGTGATGGGTCTGGTGGCAATCCTCGCCGGCTTATCCATTAAATGGGCCGGTATCGCAAATTTGTACGAAAACCGCATTTTGCTTCTTCTCATTGTTCCGGCTTACGCACGCGCCAGCATGTTATTTGGTATGTACTATTTGGAATATGGGCGCCCGGAGGGCGGCACTGGCAGGCCTTTTTTCGAAAACAAAATCAAACCAACGGCATTTGGGGGACTGCTCATACCCATTATCATCTCTGCTTTTATGGGGTGGCAGGGGGTGATGATAAACATTGCGTTTGCCCTATTGGTTGTCATCATCCTGGCGTACTATAAAAGGAAAATGAATTGCATCACCGGTGATATGCTGGGTGCAATGACGGAAATTACGGAATGCGGTCTTTTTTTAATCGCATCGGCGGATTGGTATCTATAATCAATATCATAATCCGGACAAGCCGGAACAGAAATGGTTCAGGGTTCAACGTTCAACGTTCCAGGTTTGATAAAGCATTGATTCCGTTCTTTAACCTTGAACCCTGAACCCGGAACCTTGAACCACCAGCTGAAATCGAACGTTTAGGCCAAAGTGTCTCAGATACTGGATACTGGATAAAAAAGATAATTACTTTTAAAGATCCAGCGATGCGTTGTTCGTTTTAGTTTATCGAGTATCCAGCATCTTCTCCATAATCGCAGCCCAAGATGTTATCCATATATTTTGCCACAAAAAGCACAAAAGTAACTTTTAAGGAACAAATGTATCAGCCATTGCCAAAATCATATAAAGGTTTGTTTCCGTTTAAAATCGGTACCACTTCTTTCATCTATCCGGATGGGTATATTCCCAACGTTGAAACACTCGGACCTTTCCTGGAGGAAATTGAACTGCTGCTGTTCGACAGCGTGCCGGCAACTCACCTGCCGACCAGGGCAGAAATATCAAAACTGGGACTGCTGGCAGAAAAATACCAATTAACGTATAATATTCATCTCCCCATCGATTTATACCTGGGCGATGAAAACACGACCCGGCGTAATCAGGCGATTGAGAGCATCATTCGTATTTCCGAACTTGTTTCGCCCCTGTCCCCCTCCACTTATACCCTTCACCTGATTTATCATGGCAATGCCTATCATTCGACCCAATTAAAAACATGGCAGCAGAATATCTATCAGAGTCTGTCAGGCCTGCTGGATGCCGGCATGAATGCTGAAGATATTACCATCGAAAATTTGAACTACCCGTTTGAATGGCTGGCAGCCATCTTTTCTAATTTTGAATTTAGAGTTTGTCTCGATTTTGGTCACATTTTTCGATATGCCCAGGATGCGGATGTTATTTTGGAAAATTATGGGGAAAGAATCACCCTTATCCATCTCAACGGTTTCGCGAAAGATCGCGATCATATATCTCTGGACAGGCTGTCCCCGGGGCAGCTCGGCCAAATCATGAAGACCCTCAAAGTATTTGCCGGCACCGTTTCAGTGGAAGTCTTTGCTTTCGACGATTTGAAATCCTCCCTGAACCTTTTGGAGAAAGGCTTGCAGGATAGCCCTTAAGTCATCCCTGGGTGAGTTTACTGAACATAATTTAATACCTGAATTTTGCAAAATCGAGGTAATAGTGAGCGTAACAGGGGGGTTATGTGATGAAGATATGCACCCATGAAAAAATTGATCGACGCCTGTGTGGTGAGCCGCTAAATATAAAGTCAGGTTACAGCAAGGATACAACAATATTTACAGGAACCTTCACCTGTTTTGTGCTGGAAAAACATATCTTGAGTTAACGTCACATCGTTTACTTTCTAATTGGCCGCATTGGAGGATATTGAACATGAAGCAAAAAGTTTTGATTATGCGCTGTGATGATTACGATCCCCAAAAAATAGCGGGGATTGTCACAGAGGGTATGGAAGCATTAGGCGTTAAGCCCTCGGGTCGAATTTTATTAAAACCGAATGTGGTCATTGCCCATCCGGAAGTGTTTCCGCATGCATTCACACGCAAGGAGTTTCTGGATGGTGTCATTTCAGCCACGAAAGCCCGGGCCCAAGATGCCAAAGAAATAGCCGTCGGCGAACGGTCCGGCATTATCGTGCCAACCCGCTATAATTTCAAAAACGCCGGCTATTACGAGGTCATCCGGAAACATAACATCAAAACATATTATTTTGATGAAGTTCGACAAGTTGCAGTAGAAATCAACGGTAAAGACAATCTGCGCAGTAAATTATTTGTTCCCAAACCCCTGACCCAAACGGACTTTTTAATAAATCTGCCCAAATTTAAAGCCCATCCCTGGTGCCGGCTTACGTTGAGCCTCAAAAATTACATTGGCATTCAAGACGACCGCCATCGACTCGTGGATCATAACCCCTGGCTTGAACATAAAATTGCCGATCTCCAGGAGGTCATACAACCGAAATTTATTGCCATTGATGGCATAGTTGCAGGTCAGAAAATGATGCTGACACCGACACCTTTCCATTTGGGTGCCATCGTAATGGGCACTAATTCATGCGCGGTTGACACCGTCGGCTGCCACATGGTCCATGTGGATCCCGCTGATCTCATTCATCTGCGGTTTGCTTCGGAACGAGGGTTTGGTCCGATGGATCTGGATGAAATCGATGTTGGTGGCGATTTTCCGCTGGATGAGATTCAGGAAAAAACCGTTGATTTTGAATTTTGCATGGAACGCATTGACGATTATTTCGGAGACGACAGCAATCTATCCTGCACCGTCGGCACCTTTCCGGAGGCGCACTCCCCAGACTACTGCTGGGGAGGGTGCCCGGGCGCTCTTCAAGAGGCCATGCAAATTTTTAGAGGATTTTATCCGGATGTGGATAAAAAGATGAAAAAAACGCGATGTGTAATCGGTCGGGTAGAAGGACCCCTCGACCCGGACCCGGATGAAAGAATCATTTTTGCCGGCAGCTGCACCAGCTGGCAAGGGAAAATCGACGGTCAGGATGTAAAGATCGAAAGCAGTTACAAGCGTTACCGGGAAGTGGACGAAAATAAAACCAAATCAAATGATATGCTCCTCAAAACTTTCAAAGTCCTTTGGCATAATTGGAGGAATCGAACCTCGAAAACCATCCACGCCAGGGGCTGCACGCTCTCCGTTGCTGAGCTTGTCAACTATCTGTCCGGGGTTGCAAAAATTAAGAATCCCCATTTCGATCTTCGTTTGCTCATACCTCTTAACATTGCCTATTGGCAGATGCGTTTCCAGCGTTTTTTCTATCGTCTGTTTGGTTAAAACCGGCTTAACCGCTAAAATATTTAATTCTGACTGTCCTATAAAACACGACATAAATCATTGCGCATACATACACAGCGTTCTGCATTTTGACTCTATAGGGTAGCTTTGAAATCAACGATACCAAAGGCTAATACGCTATTTATTAAGACGCTGTGTATAGATGGTTTTACCGAAGGAATTGATTATCTATGTCCGGTCTGAAAATTTTCACCAGCAACCGCCTTGAAATATTGTCCGAGCAATTGGCACAGGTTGTAAGGACGCCGCTGGCAAACACCTTGACTCCTGAAGTCATCGTTGTTCAGAGCAGAGGAATGGAACGCTGGATTTCAATGGAACTTGCCCGGCAAAACGGTATCAGTGCCAATTGCGATTTTCCCTTTCCGAATGTTTTTCTGGAGGGTATTTTCAGAAAGATCATTCCGAATCTGCCGGAAGCGTCTGTGTTCGACCCGGATGTGCTGACTTTTCGGATCATGAATATCCTGCCGGATCTTTTGAGCAAACCGGCGTTTCGAAATTTAAAGACCTATCTTCGCGATGACGCCAGCAACTTAAAACGATACCAGCTCTCAAATAAAATTGCGGATCTTTTTGACCAGTATCTTGTTTTTCGGCCCGAAATGATATTTGGCTGGGAAGCCGGTGACATGAACGGGCCTGATGATAACCGCTGGCAGGCTGATCTATGGCGTAAACTCACACCCGGCAATGAAAATTGGCATCGGGCGCGCTTACATAAAACCCTTTTGACCCGGCTAGCAGACATGCCGGCGTCTGTTGAAAGTCTTCCTTCCCGGATATCCATATTTGGTATATCCTGGCTTCCCACTTTTCACCTGCAGGCCCTTGGGGCCATATCCCGCTTGATTCAAGTGAATCTTTTTATTTTAAACCCCTGTCAGGAATACTGGTATGACATTACGTCTGATCGGGAGAAGAGAAAAATAGAAAAATATTATGCCATAAAAGAAATACCCGCAAAATATCTTCACCTGGAAAACGGTAATCGGCTGCTGGCCTCTATGGGCACATTGGGAAGAGATTTTTTGTCCTATTTGGGTGATTTCGACAGCGAATTATACGAGCAATTTGAAGACGTCGATGGCGGCAGCGCCCTAAACGCTATCCAGACCGATATCTTATATCTGAGGGATAGAAAAGTATCCGCTGAACAGGTGTCATTGTTGGCGATGCCACCGCAGATGTCACCCGGCAATCATGAAGACAGTGATACAAAACGTAAAAAGGCTATTCCATCGCAAAACAAACCGCAACGGGATCGATCGATTCAAATGCATTCCTGTCACAGTCCGATCCGGAGGGCTGGCTGCCCGTGGCCGGCGCGGAAGAGGCCGGGGTAAGCGCGCTGCTGGACGAGATCTTTTACCCCGGGATATCATTGTTATGACCCCGGACATAGAATCCTACGCGCCGTATGTACATATCGTTTTCGACAGCCCGGAAAATGATGCGCTGCGCATTCCATACAGCATAGCCGACCAAAGTGTTAAGGCTGAAGGGCGGCTAATTGCCGGCTTTCTTTCAATTCTCGATCTGAAAAACAGCCGTTTCGGTGCATCGCAAATATTAAATCTTGTGGAATTGCCCGGGATCAAGGAAAAATTTGGCTTGAAGGAATCGGATGTCCAGAAAGTTGAACAATGGATACTGGATACGAATATCAGATGGGGCATCGATGCTGACAGCCGACGCCGGTTGGGGCTCCCGGGGTATGACCAAAATACCTGGGAGGCGGGTATAAAAAGATTCCTGCTCGGCTATGCCATGCCGGAAAATGATGAAGAATTATTTGCAGGCATACTACCCTATGATAACCTGGAAGGATCTGAAGTTCAGGGGCTGGGTAAATTTCTCACTTTTCTGGAGATACTATTTTCATACCGGGTAAAACTGCAGAAACCACGGTCTTTAAAAAAATGGCATTTAACGTTGGTGTCGATTCTGGATCAACTCATACTGCTGAATGAAGAATCGGAACCGGAAATCCAGTTGCTTCACAGTGCCCTTGATGATCTGGCACACAAACAGGACATTTCAGGTTTCACTGGGGCCCTCGACCTTGAAGTAATCCGAGCTCATCTTGAAGACTTACTCGCAAAAAGATCTGTTGTTTACGGGTTTCTCAAAGGGGGCGTCACATTTTGTGCCATGCTGCCGATGCGCAGCATTCCGTTCAAGGTTATTTGTCTGGTTGGTATGAATTCGGACGCATTCCCGCGTGATACGCGTCCACTAGGATTTGACCTGATGGCCAGAAACCCTCGAAAGGGTGATCGGTCGCGCAGAATTGACGACAAATATCTATTCCTCGAGTCGCTCATCTCGGCCCGCAAGGTGTTCTACATCAGCTATGTGGGGCAGAGCATTCAAGACAATACCCGCATCCCTCCGTCAACGCTTGTAAGTGAATTGCTGGATATACTTGAAACCGGATTTGGTATACCCGAAGACCAGTCCGTAATCCGCCATCGACTGCAACCGTTCAACCCGGATTATTTTAAACAGGAATCGGATCTTTTCAGTTATTCTGCTGAAAATTTAATCGCGGCCAGGCAACTGACTGATCAAAAAGACCAACGGCCCTTTATATCCAAAGCGCTATCAATACCGTCGCTTGACCGGAAATCCATTACGATAGAGCAGTTGTGTACTTTTTTAATGAATCCGGCCAAATATTTGCTGCAACAGCGCCTCGGCGTTTTTATTGATAAAAGACTGCCAATACCGGAGGAGAGAGAAAATTTCAACCTTGACAACCTCCAAAAGTACCTGATTGGGCAGGATCTTTTGAAAGGCAGGCTGTCCGGATCGGACATCACAAATAATCTGTCGATACAGATGGCCAAGGGTGTTCTGCCCCATGGCAATGTGGGCCGCTATGTTATCGAGGAATTAAGCCGTGAAACGGATATCTTCATCCGGACGATGAACCATTTCACCAAAGATGAAACTATAGACGATTTAGATGTTGATTTGGAAATTAACGGTTTTTATCTTTCAGGAAAACTGACCGGCATACACCGTCATGGACTTATTCGAATCAGATATGCACAAAAAAAAGCAAAAGACCTTTTATCGTCCTGGGTATTGCATCTTGTGCTAAGCGCGTTTAAGCATCGGCCATGGGCCCCAAAAACAATACTTGTTTGTAAGAACGGCACCTGGGAATTTCAGCCCCTTGAAAACGGTACAGAATTCTTGCATGATCTTCTTCAAATTTACTGGCAGGGATTATGCGAACCTTTGCGATTATTTCCCGAAACGTCCTATGCCTATGCCCATCAGCGGCTGACAAAGAATAAACCGCAACGATCTGCATTAAACGCGGCCCGCTCTAGGTGGCTGGGAAACCAATTTCAGAAAGGGGAGAGCGAAGATCCCTATTTTAAACGCTGCTTCAAACATGCAAATCCGCTGGGAAGTGATTTTGAGAAGATGGCTCTGGAAATTTTTTCTCATATTCTGGCGCATTGTCGGCCGGTTTTGGAAAGCAAAGTTTAGTCTTACGTCCCAGGAATAGGTGAAAAAAATAGGGCAGCGGTTTGATGCGGTTTACCGGCGTTTTTTTCTTTTAAAACCGGTGATCACCCAGTAGGCTCCCCAACCGACAAGAACCGGGCCCAATGCGCTGAACAGGAAAGCAACAAAGTCTCGGCGCCAGGGTTGAAAGTAGATGGTGGTTAAAAAAATCCACAGGATTGAGACGAAAATCGCCAGCCGCAAACGACCTGTGAGTATCGGCATACCCTTTACGGGCACTGGCCGGGGTGATTTGTTCTGGACCCCTTTGGCCAATAACCGGGGCACAAAGAAAATTGCCAGTATAATGATAACCAGCACCAGTATTTCATGAATACCAGATAACATAATGATCCGGGATAAAAAAAAGGAATCGGCAAGTTGCGTCCACGGCACGAAAGCCCGCAGATTTAAGAAGCAGCATCTTTTAACATAAAAGTATCAATTGCGCAAACACACTTGAAAAACGTTTGCGAAGATCCTGAGCGAAAGCGTTTTCTATCATGGACCTGCCTTCCGTCATAAGGGCCATCATAAGCCCGGCGCCAGCGAAAACCGGTTTTAAAGTAGATACCCTCCAACCCGGTGACACACTTCAGGGTACCATTCTGGGTGCCCGAAAAGGTGGAAGGACTCTGGTGGACTTTGGCACATTCAGGGTCTTCGCAGAAATTAAATTTTCCATTGATCAGGGTGAGGTTTTGCGTGTGAAGGTTATTGAAAGCGGAGAACAACTGACCTTCAAGTTGATTGATATCTCATCCCGGGTGTCTGATAGCAATAAAAATATCCGTGGTGATGGCGAACCCCCAACGACGCAACTTTTAAGCAAGCTAGGATTTGCTTTGATGAACCTACTGCAAAAAAACAAAAGCCTGTCGCCGGGAGAAAAGCTTCCCTCAAATATCAAAAATGCCATGATTGCTATTAACACATATTTCCAACCCATTGAAATTGAAAACGAGATTTTTAAACTGATAGGGCATCTGAAATCTCAGGTAAAGGCGGCCGGGTTTTTTTATGAAAAGATATTGGAGAATTTATTAATTCAAACCAGTGAAGACAAATCCAGCCAAAAGGTTGCCAATAGCGCCGGATTTCAATCGCTTGCCAAGGTCAACCTAAAACCAAATTTGCAGACTTTAAGAGAATTTTTTGCCACGCAAACGGTGGCATTAAAATATTTTGATAAAAAAGACGTCGAAACCATAAAAAATGCGGTAGAAAAACTATTTGGCGATGTCATTGGCCAGCAGCATAAAACCATCATCGGACAACAAGAACCGGACCAGACGCAATTCTTTACATATTTACTGAACCTAAAGGGGTCCGATAAACTCACCAAACTGAGGGTATATTACGCACCAAAGAAAAAAAATGATCCGTCAAAGACAACCCGGATATCATTGCTGCTCAATATGGATAAAACAGGTGAGCTCCGGGCGGATATTTCTCTTTTCAACCAGGAGCTAAGTGTGAATTTTTTTGTTTTAAACAACAAAATCAAACAGATGATCGAAGATAACCTAACAGAAATAAAACGCCCGTTGGAAGCGTTGTTCACAAACCCGAAGTTAAGGGTAACCGTTTCCAGGACAAAAATTGACGACTTCACCCCAGAGGGGCGGATCCGGTCAACTAACCGAAAGGTAGATATTCGAGTCTAAAAATGGATAAATCCAAGAAGGCGGTCGCGATAAAATACAATAAAACCAAGGATAGAGCACCCAGGGTCGTGGCCAAAGGCAAAGGGACGACGGCACAAAAAATCATCGATGTTGCTCACATGAATAATGTACCCCTGCATAAAGATCAGAACCTGGCCCAATTATTGGAATCCCTCGACCTGGATACGGAAATTCCACCCGAACTCTATCAAGCCGTCGCTGAAGTTTTGGTTTTCATCTATCGATTAAATTCGAAAGTCTGAGACATGCTTTCAAAGATTTCGATGCCATCTGCATTTCATCCCATAATTGCCCGATGGTTTGATGACAAAATCGGGCACCCCACGGATGTGCAAAAACAGGCGTGGCCTAAAATTATCGCCGGCAAACATGTCCTCATTACGGCCCCAACCGGCAGTGGGAAAACACTGGCGGCCTTTATGTGGGCTATAAACAAACTTATTAAAGGTGAATCCGAGACGGGCTTTACAACTATTTTGTATGTATCCCCCTTAAAAGCGCTCAACAACGACATAACGTCATTTGATGTGATGATCAACTACCGACAGGTAGTTTTCTCTATAAAAAATTAAACCCTAATTGAGCGAAAGCCGATGACACCCCACCTTCTGCGTTGCCAAGGGCTCGCAGTAGTTTACTACGACTTCGCCCTTGGACGCCTTGAATCTGGGG
>CAMYNZ010000203.1 GCA_947259865.1 uncultured Desulfobacterales bacterium
TTTCAGGATCGGCTCAGAACTTTATATGAGAATCTTTTATTTGCGGGGCAAACGCCAACAAAAAACAAGTTATTATCTGTATCCCATTTTTTGCAGGGCTACTTTGGCTTCGCCAACGACATAAAGTGAGCCCGCGATGCAGACGGCATCCCGGGGTCCTGCGTTGGTAATGGCGTGTTGGACAGACTTCTCAACCGTAGGGATTATCGTAACCTCTGGAGCCAGACCTTTGGTCGCGATGTTTAGGGTTTGGGTGGGCAGGCCCCGATCGATTTTGGGCCGGGTAAGGATAACCCGTTTTGCAATCGGGATAAGCGATCGGAGTATGGCTTTGTATGGTTTGTCATCCAGCATACCGATCACCAGGGTTATAGCTTTATGTCCCAAATTGCTGGATAAATATTTGGCCAGGTTGCGGGCTGCTGTTAAGTTATGGGCACCGTCCAGAAGAATGAAAGGGTCTCGCGATACGATCTCCAGTCTCCCGGGCCATTGCATTTTCGCCAGACCGGTTCGGATACTATTCACCGGAAGATCAATCTTTTTTCGGTTTAAAATCTCGCAGGCAGCCAGTGCCAGGGCAGCATTTTGGACCTGGTGGCTGCCCAGCAAACCGGTTTTCAGCTCTCTCCAGATATGGTCGATTCCATAATAATTAAAGGCTCCGGATGACTGACGCCTGACCCTGAAATCTTTTCCCAGGCGATATACAGGGGCTGATTTTCGCCCGGCCGCATTGTCAATCACCGCTATGGCCTGCTTTTTACGAACACCCGTGACAACCGGTGTGCGCCTTTTGATAATGCCGGCCTTTTCGCCTGCAATCATGGGAATCGTATTTCCCAGATACTCTTTGTGTTCAACGGATATATTGGTGATAATTGAGAGTGCCGGGTTTATTATATTGGTAGCATCCAGACGCCCACCCATGCCGGTTTCGATTACAGCCCAATCAACTTTCTGGCGACCGAATTCATACAGCGCCATTGCAGTCGAAAACTCAAAAAAAGTCGGTTCCCGCTTTCCGTGATGCACCTTTTTGACCGCGCTGTAGGCCGCCACGACATCCTGGTTGGGAATTGCGCGATTGTTTATGGTGATTCTTTCATTGAATCGCACCAGATGCGGTGACGTATAGAGTCCGGTCTTGTAGCCCGCAAAATTCAGAATCGAAGCCAGAGCCGAAGCCACCGATCCTTTTCCGTTTGTACCGGCTATATGGATACAGGCATAGGTCTCCTGGGGATTGCCCAGACCGTTAAGAATCTTTTTTATGGTTGCCAGGCCGAGTTTAATCCCGAATCTTCGCAGACCGTACATGGTCTGCAGACACTGTTTATAACTGATTTCAGGTGCCATTTTCATAAAAAACCCGGCAGAGTATTATTCATGCCGGGTTTCTTTGTCGATGCTGTGCGTGGTTATCTTCTGTACCTGTTTTTTCGTGCGGCCGCGAGCCTGTCTCTTCTCAGCGCTTCACGCTGTTTGCGGCGTCTGAATTCACTAGGTTTTTCATAGCTTTTTTTTAATTTCAGACGCTTGAAAAGACCGTCGTTTTGGATTTTCTTTTTCAAAATCCGCATTGCCTTTTCGATGTCGTTATCATAAACTTTAACCGCTATTTCCTTCAAATATTTCGCCCCCTCTTTTCCCATCAGAATTATAGTTAAATCTAAAAATTTCCGATGGTTATTTTTCCGTTAAGACTAAAACGATTACATATAACGGATTATTGCCTGGTTGGCAAGCAATTTATGACATTTTTTTATAAAGTCAAAAAAATAATGTTAAATGACAGTTTTAGGTTTTAAGTGTTAGGTTTTAAGTAAATATTATAACCAAAACTTTAAGTGTTTGTTATTATATTAAAAAAACATATCTTAAAACCTAAAACTTAAAACTAAATTCATGTATTATCTTGACACCTGTTGCCCTTCAGTCCATATTCTGCCCACGAAAATCAATAATCCCGTCATTATTTTGATAAAGGAGGAGGGTGTATGCGACTGATACTTTTAGGTGGTCCCGGGGCTGGCAAAGGAACCCAAGCCAATTTCGTTAAGGAAAAATATCAGATACCCCAGATTTCAACCGGGGATATGCTGCGTGCAGCGGTCAAAGCCGGTAAGGATCTGGGCAAAAAGGCCAAAGAATTTATGGATGCCGGTAAACTGGTCCCCGATGATGTCATCATCGGCCTTGTAAAAGAACGAATTGAGGAACCGGATTGCGAAAAAGGTTTTTTGTTCGACGGATTCCCCCGCACCATTCCCCAGGCGGATGCCATGAAAGACGCCGGTGTGACTATCGAAGCCGTGGTCGACATCAATGTACCGGATTCGGAAATCATCAAACGCATGAGCGGCCGACGAGCGCATTTACCCAGTGGACGCACCTATCACATTGTTTTTAATCCCCCCAAGGAAGAGGGCAAGGATGATGTCACCGGTGAGCCTTTGGTCCAGCGCGACGATGATAAAGAGGAAACGGTTCGCAAACGCCTGGATGTCTACCACGATCAGACCGAACCGCTGATCGATTATTATAAAAAATGGCGACAATCCGGAGACGCTAAGGCCCCGCAGTACCTTCGTATCGAGGGTGTCGGTAAGGTCGAACAAATTCGGGATAGTATATACTCCGCACTGGACAACATATCCTAGAACCCATCACAAAAATGCGTCTAGGGGTCCAGCGCTGCGTTGCGGGCTGACTCAAAATGCTCACAGTAGAGAGTGAACTAAAGTTAAAAGTGATCTAAAGTGCCTAAAGCCTACCCTGGTGTGACCTGTTTATATATTGATTTGGGCTCTGTATGATTAAAAACTTGGCCTATTGCGCAAAATGAATCGGTAATCGGTCTGGGCCAGGGTTAATGAGTTCTGTCATTTGATTTTTAAAAGATGTCGCGACACGCGGCGCAAGCGCCTGCGCTGCGCGAGCAACTCCTTAACTTTAGACACTTCGAACTTTAGTGCATTTTAGGCACTTACTTTTTGTTGTGAGCCAAAAAATCTCTGACCCAGGCTTGTGCCTCGGCCCTGTTATGCATGCTGCCCGACAGCCGCGCTTCCTCAACCCTTGTCAGGATTTTTTTAAACAGTGGCGATGGTTTAAGGCCGAAGGTGTTAATCAAATCTTTACCGCTCATAAGGGGCGGATGCTCCTTTTGGGATTTATAATCCGAGTAATAGTATGTGATCATTTTTCGGGCAAATTCTATGAAGTCTGCGTTTCTCTCATCTTTTTCATCCCCTTTGCCTTTGATATCCACCAGTGCATGCAACCACAAATCCGGTGTTCTGGAGCCGCATTTCATAAAGAAACGGGTGATCGCCCTGGGTGCGATGCTTTTATCTTGTTGGGCGATGTATAAAAAAAGAGGCCGGATGTGATTCCGAATGATAAAATCCGTATAGTCTGCCGCCTGATTTGATAATTTCAGTCGCTGATTAATCTTAATCGCCATATCCGCGCTTTTTTTCCCGTGGCCGTAAAAATGTACGCGGCCTTGCCGGTCCAGCGTTTTAGCGGCTGGTTTACCGATATCGTGCAATAACACGCAATATTTCAACAACCCGGCGCGGCCTTTTCGAGCCCAGTTATCTTGCAGATACCCTAAATCCGGGAAATAGTCGGCCGGGTTTTCTAAAATTTTTTCAAGATGGTAAAAGGCCTTAAAAGTATGTTCAAAAACATCAAAGCGATGGTATCGGTTTTGAGTGCATCCCTTCAGGGATGACAGTTCGGGTAAGACGGCAAAAAGCAATCGGCTGTCTGCCATCTGTAAAATATAGCCATGGGAAATCGAAGTCTCCAGAATTTTGAACAGCTCGGTTCTGATACGTTCGCCCGCAGAATTTGAAATAAGTCCGGCATCCGCCTTGATTGCTGCAACTGTTCGGGGTTCGATTATAAATCCGAATGCCGCACCCATGCGGTAGGCCCGGATCAATCGCACCGGATCCCGCTCAAATACCGATCGAGATACCATGCGTATTCTTTGGTTCTTTAGATCCTGCCTTCCTCCCACACAATCGATGATCGCTTTGGTAGAGATATCGTAGGCCATGGCATTGATTGTAAAATCTCTGCGCTTCAAATCCTCTTCAATGGTGACGCCGTTAACCGGAGTGATGTCCAATATCATTTTATCCACGACCACCCGATAGACCCCTTGTTCCCGCTTTCCCATTTCAACCCAGTGGCCGTTGGTTGCCGTTGCCAGGCGTTTGGCAAATTTTTCGGCATCGCCGAAAACGGCCACGTCAAAATCAAAAGGGGTGCGCCCCAGCAATCGATCCCTGACCGATCCGCCTACGATATAGGCGCCTTTCCACAGGCTTTTGTTAAATATTTCCGTATCAAAAGGATTCATATCCGGCTATTAATCCGAGCACATAGAATAATTTTTTCTTAACTTAATTTTATTAACATTCAATAATGTTGAAGGGCAATAAATTTACTCAAAGAAGCCAAAAACGCTTGACAGATCGACGATCTTGGTATATTTATATATTTCACATTCATTATGTCTTAGGCATAAAACCCGCCAATTGGTGAGGATACCCTATTTCTTCTAATATAAACACTTAGCACTCATATTCCTCCATGTTTACCGACATGTCCAGTCCGTAATTACCTATGTAGGGATACTATATAAAAAAAAGTTGCAAATTATACATCCAGTATCCGTTCAGTATGGATAGGCTCGGATAACACGTCCGTAAGCCCTGATTTTACGGCAGCTTTTTGCGACAAATCGTCCGGAATGAAAAAGGCCTGTAAAGGTTTAATCTATACCGTAACTGAAAATATTGCCTGCCAAACAAACCGGTACCAAAAAAGAAAAATTGAAGATCGAAGATTGTCAATTGACGATTTGTGGATGTCGCTCCGCTCCGCTGTTTTGATA
Organism: uncultured Desulfobacterales bacterium; assembly: GCA_947259865.1. The sequence goes on from CAMYNZ010000203.1 coordinate 4,916, forward strand.
AAATGAATTTACAATCGAAAGCATTCCTAAAATCATCAATCTTCAATCGAAAACAGTCAATTATTTGGAGATTGAATAAAATACCCAAAAAAATATTTTACCACAATAAGCAAAGAAACATTAATTAAGGAAATAAATAGGGGGTATATGTTTTATGAACATAGCTGAACTTAAAGAACAGAAAATCAGCGATTTGACGAAAATGGCCAAGGAGTACAAAATCGAAGGTGCCGCAGGGATGCGCAAGCAGGAGCTCATGTTTGCGTTGCTCCAAAGACAGATTGAAAAAAACGGTATGATATTTGGAGAAGGAACCCTGGAGATTCTCCCGGACGGATTTGGTTTTCTGCGATCGCCGGATTCCAACTACTTGCCCGGCCCTGACGATATCTACGTGTCACCCTCCCAGATTCGCCGCTTTAACCTGAGAACCGGTGATACGGTTTCCGGTCAAATCCGGCAGCCTAAAGAGTCGGAGCGCTATTTTGCGTTGCTGAAGGTTGAGGCAGTGAATTTTGAAGATCCTGAGATCGCACGGGATAAAATACTGTTCGATAACCTCACCCCCCTCTACCCCAATCGCAAAACTAATTTAGAGACCGATTCCGACAACTTCTCCACCAGAATAATGGATCTAATGATTCCCATTGGTTTTGGTCAGAGAGGATTGATCGTATCGCCCCCCCGGTCGGGCAAGACCATGCTGCTGCAGCATATTGCAAATTCAATAATCAAAAGCCACACCGACGTTGTGGCTTTTGTTTTGCTCATCGATGAACGACCGGAAGAAGTCACTGACATGGAGCGCACGGTTGATGCCGAAGTAATCAGCTCCACTTTTGATGAACCCTCTGAAAGGCATGTTCAAGTTGCCGAGATGGTTATCGAAAAGGCCAAAAGATTGGTTGAGCACAAAAAAGACGTGGTAATCCTATTGGATAGTATCACCCGACTTGCGCGTGCTTATAATTCCGTGATGCCTCCCAGCGGTAAGATCCTTTCCGGCGGGGTGGATTCGAACGCCCTGCAGCGCCCCAAGCGGTTTTTCGGTGCTGCCCGAAATATCGAAGAAGGCGGAAGCCTGACAATTATTGCAACTGCCCTGATTGATACCGGCAGCCGGATGGATGAAGTCATATTTGAAGAATTTAAAGGCACCGGTAATTTGGAAATTCAGCTGGATCGACGTCTGGCCGATAAACGCGTGTTTCCGGCCATTGATATAAAGCGGTCGGGTACCCGCAAAGAAGAACTGCTGATGGAAGAGGGTATCCTCAATCGGGTGTGGATCCTCAGAAAACTTCTGACCTCTTTGAATACAGTTGACAGTATGGAATTTATGCTTGAAAAAATGAACGGAACAAAAGATAATAAAGCGTTTTTGGATTCAATGAATGCTTGATATTATTGATAGGAGGTTGAAATTACAATGAAAAATGACATTCATCCCAAGTATCACGAAACCACCATTCGGTGTGCCTGCGGCAATACCATCGAGGTCGGTTCAACCAAAAAAGACATCCGAGTTGAAATCTGTTCGTCCTGTCATCCTTTTTTTACAGGCAAACAAAAATTGATTGATACTGCGGGCCGCATTGAGCGCTTCCGTAGAAAATATGAAAAATTTCAGAAACAGGAAACCACATCGCAATAGCTCCGCAAGACCTCTCTATCCACCCTGCCTGACCGGATCGCCTGGATGATATCAAAGGCCGGCAGTTCACTTCGAGCAATCAAGCGCATTGCAGGTCCGTTTAAAACTTTCTCTGCGCACATACACTCATTCAATGGCCGGGGTTATTTCCGGGCGCAAAAAACTCAGGTTGTAATGAACAAAACGCGTTTATAATTATTTTTGGATCATCTCCCGATTAGTTGTAGCGAATTAAGGCAAGTCAAGTGAATAATCTTCAAGTCGGTAAGTGTGGTCATAGAGGGTTCAAGGGGTCAAGGATTCAAGGATTCGAGTGAAATGCTAAAGAA
>CAMYNZ010000204.1 GCA_947259865.1 uncultured Desulfobacterales bacterium
GCTTCCGCTATGAGCTTTCAACTTTCAGCTTTGAGCTATGAGCTAAATTGCTTTCAGCTATGAGCTTGATTGCGCCTTCCCTTGATTGACATAACCCATTAAATCCGTTATATTTTAGGTTGTAACTATCCCAGTACTCACCCAAAAATCCGAAAGATGTAAACTGCCCGCAAGAGTATTTCAGGGCTTTGTGGATCAGGCGAAAGGCTTTGTATGGCACCCATCGATCAATTCGATCCTAAAACAGTGTGCACCGCTCTTGTGAAAAGGGGTGTTATGTCCCGGGACCAGGCCAAAAACATCCTCACCAAACAATCTGCCATCAGACAAAAATTAGAAAAACAAACGGCCAGGAAGCAGAAAGACGGTGCAGCCAATGCCAATGGTAGTGTTACGATTGTCGATGTGATCGCATCCTTGAGATTGGGACGCGGAGACGGTCAACACGGATTATTGGATGAAGATGCCGTATTTGAGGTACTTGCCCGGGAATGGGATTTTCCCTACAAGAAAATAGATCCCCTGAAACTGGATCTCAATCTGGTAACAACCACAATCCCGCGCAATTTTGCTATGAAACACCTTGTGCTGCCCATTGATATAAAAGATGGCCATGTGATGGTGGCATCTCCAAGCCCGCCTAATTTAGAAGTCCTCGATGATATTACGCGTGTCACCAATTTAAAGGTCGACATCATCATCAGCTCCAAAACCGATATCATAAAGCTCATCAAAGAATTTTTCGGATTCAAACGCTCCATTGCTGCAGCCGAGGATATGTTTGCCGGCCCATCGGTGGAAATAGGAAACCTGGAACAGTACGTGCGTCTGAAGTCCACCGACGAAATCCAATCCACAGATCACCACATCGTAAATGCCGTCAATCATTTACTTCTGTATGCTTTCGATCAACGGGCCAGTGATATTCACATCGAGCCTAAACGCGATGAAGTCATGGTGCGGATGCGGATCGACGGCGTGCTGCACACGGTCTATAAACTGCCTAAAAAAGTGCATAATCCGATGATTAGCCGGATAAAGACCCTCTCGCGCCTGAACATTGCGGAAAAGAGGAGGCCCCAGGACGGTCGAATCAAAACCGACAAGGGCGGCGCGGAAGTCGAGATACGAATCTCCACTGTCCCGGTAGCCTTCGGAGAGAAAGTTGTCATGCGGGTTATGGATCCGGATATTCTTTTTCAGGACCTGGATGGACTGGGATTTTCTGCCACGGATTTGAGCCGCTATAATCAATTTGTAAACATGCCTCACGGCATCGTTCTCGTTTGCGGCCCCACCGGCAGCGGCAAGTCCACCACCCTGTATTCAACCCTGCGCAGACTTTCCACACCGGAAAATAACGTTATAACCGTAGAAGACCCCATTGAAATGATTCACGAAGATTTCAACCAGATCGGTGTACAACCGGCCATCGATGTTACTTTTGCTACTATATTGCGTACCATACTGCGGCAGGATCCCGACATCATAATGGTCGGCGAGATGCGTGATCTGGATACTGCCAGAAACGCTGTACAGGCCGCTCTGACCGGTCATCTGGTACTATCAACCCTTCACACCAATGACGCTCCCACCTCGGTTACCCGGCTTCTGGATCTGGGTATTCCCGCTTTCTTAATCCAGGCCACCCTGGTCGGCATTCTGGCCCAGCGGCTGGTCCGAAAAATTTGCAAACACTGCGAAGAGAAATTTGAGATAGACACGGCGGAACTGCAACGCATGGGGTTGGAGGTGGGCAAAAAGGGCGCCATCAAGCTGCAGCGCGGTAAGGGCTGCGTCAAGTGCCGTCACACAGGTTATCGCGGCCGAACCGGTATTTTTGAAGTACTTCCTTATACGGAAGGATTAAAGAAACTGACCACGGCCAAAACCGATGTTGAAAAGTTAAAGGTGCGTGCCCGGGAAGAGGGCATGTTTACATTACGGGAAAGCGCTGTAAAAAAACTGCTCGAAGGCGGAACCACCTACGAGGAAGTATTGAAGGTCACCTGGGAACAGATGTAACAAATGCTACACATCCTTGTTACTGCAATCAAATCCCGATCAGTGATACCCTACCAGTTAAGCACCCACTATTCAAAAGGTGTCCGGATGAGTGATCCCGGTCTTATGTTGCGGGTTACTTTGGTGATAGCAACGGTGGCGGTTGTTTTTTCGGTGTGCAACACCAGCAAAGAACCGATGGTTACCGGTCGCAGCTGTGTTCTTTTTTTTCTTGAGCCAATACGTTCAGTATCCTGGTAATAGATGTTGTAAACCTGCCCGGGCAATACACCGTCTTTTTCCCCTTTATCGATAAATACTCTCGTATTATCACCGATGATAAGGTTGTGATTTTCGGCAATGATAACCTTCCCAAAAAGTCCCTCCTGGCTTTTGCGCCTGGCAATTTTCATACTTCTTCGGGTGTACGGCATCAAGAGATCGTCAACTCTGATATTGCTGAATGCTTGAACGATTTTACCAATGGCATAATCAGGCTCGGATTGAATGATTTCGACAACACCTAATATATAGTGTTGAATTCCGATGTATTTTCCCGTCTTGCGGTCTCTGATGGGGTCGAAAGTCCTGTAAACGGTATAGCGGCTTCCCGGGCTCAGGGTGGAGACTTTTTGGTAGTTGATATATACAATATCATGCTGACTAATCATTCTCTGGGGGCCCCGCACCTTAAAAATTTTGCCCGTCGGTTTTATGGCTTTTTTGCGGATGAAACCCACCTGTTCCATTGCGGCATATGTATAGTATCCCGATACCGGCTGCGGCGTCTCTTCAGGTATGACCTGCGCCATTGGCTCCGGTTCCGGTTCGAGTTCGAGTGGCGCTTCCACAACCTGAGTGGTGGCCTCAACCGGTACTTCTTCCTCAACCGGTTGCGAGTGCCGTTCAACATCCTGACGGCGATACAACCGTATGCGCTCGCCGGGGTATATACGATGCGGATTTGCGATTTGGGAGTTACCGCTCCAAAGATCGGGCCACAGGTAAGCTGAATTGGAAAATCGCTGTGAAATATCCCACAGGGTATCGCCCTTTTTCACCGTGTAATAAATCCCACTTTCGGTTTCAACCACCTCCAGATCCTCGATACCGCTCTGACGATTCTGCGAAGCCGGGGGTACGTCCTGTGCCGCAATATGTGCAGGAGAAATTATCATAAATACCGTTAAAATAAACGATAACGAGAGTAGATTTTTTAACTTCATTTTACACTCCGATGTACGGGTAGAATGTTGTCAACGGTTAAAATGTTCAATAATTTTAGCTTGATTTGCGCGGATTTGTCAAGTCTTCAATCCTGGAGCCACCAAAAGAGGGCAACCGGAGAAAAGGACTGGAGTAATGGCAAAAACAATCGTTGCGAGTTGCGCGATGCGGGTTGCGCGTTCCATTTTTGAACTCGCAACTCGAAACACGCAACCCGCAACAGGCGCTTATAACTTACTTTGTTAGATTGAAATTCCATTACTCCATAACTCCAGTACTCCTGCGCTTGAATCCGTCCCTCTTCGACCCCATTGGTCCATTCGTGGGAAGTCAACGATCACCCCCAGAGAGACTGTGTCGTAATTGACAAAACGACACATACTGCTGTTTTGTCATTCCGGGCTTGACCCGGAATCCAGTGTTTTTTCAGATTGTTATGCTACTGGATGCCGGATCAAGTCCGGCATGACGGGCAGAAATAAAACGCTTTTTAGAATTATGACACAGCCTGAGAGAGACTGTGACACAAATCGTCATTTTAAAAGGGAAAGCCTGGCTATTAAAAAATTTTATAGTTTTAAAAATATTTAACTATAAAAGTAATACTTCGTATTACACAAATTGCATCAATCTTTTATTAATGATTCTTTGCCCGCCTACTTTTTATATCCATATTATCAATAATAACAATTAATTATACTAATTGTGCCCGGCATATTTAGCCTGTATAGGCTGCCTCGGATATCAACCCGGCTAAAATGGCACTCTATTTGCTTACGACAGGGTAACCCTATCTCTGCAATTGCAGGCACTAGCAAACCGACGAGGAAGATTATGCGCAAAGAATCCGGATTCACACTAATAGAGCTCATGGTAACCATGGCTATCGTTCTTATCATGGCCTCGATTGCCGTGCCTACCTTATTATCCTGGCTGCCAAAGCAAAGATTGAGAGGGGCGGTTACGGACCTTGTGTCGGACATACAGTTAACCAAACTTAGCGCCATCAAGGAAAACCGAGACTGGGCCATGGTTTTTGATACTGCCAATGACATCTATTATGTGTGTTCAGATCCCGGCCCCAACTTCATCTGGGACGGACCACCGGCTATGACGGGCAATGATATCTGTGTAAAGACAATCCGGTTATCGAGGATCGGGTCAGGTGTCCAGTTCATAGTGGTCAGCCCCCCCGCTTTCATTCAATTCGATAGCAGGGGCTTGAGCAATGCCGTCCAGGTTGACGTAACCAATATGACCGGTTCCCCTTCATACAGGATACAAACCACGCTAGCCGGCGGGGTTATTTCGGATAAACTATAAAGGATTATCGCATGTTGCAATATTCAAATACAACCACTCATTTATCTGTTGACAAATCTCGCACGAACTCCGGGTTTACATTGATTGAACTCATGGTGGCCCTGGTCGTGGGTGCCGTGGTGATAGCGATCACGTTTTCCGTCTATACCGTGCAGCAGCGCTCTTTCAAGAGAGAGACAATGGTTGTTAGGGCGCAACAGAATGTGAGAACCGCATTTATTCTGATTGAAAAGGAGCTGCGCATGGTCGGCTATGACCGCAGCAATACCGATTTGTTCGGTATTACCGACATCCGGTTGGATGGTGCCGGAAACGGTACACTGGCGTTTACGGCCGATATGGGTGATGCCAATGCGGATAACGGTTTCCTGGATGGTAATGAAACGTTTACCTATGCACTCTATGATTCTGCCACGACACCGGCTGTCGGAAACCTGGATCTCGGGCGCACCGTCGGTACGGTTGGTGTAGATACCACCGAGCTTGTTGCAGCCGGGATTGAGGCGCTGGGTTTCGTGTTTGCCTTTGATGCCGATGCTGACGGCCGGCTGGATTTTAATGATATCGACGGCGACGACATAATGGATCCACCCAATGAAGGCATTTATTGGGCTGTGGATTCGGACGGCGATAACGATCTCGATATTGAGCTGGATACCAATAAAGACGGAGAAGTCAATACAGCCGACGGTACCGCCGCTTTGCCGGCCGATGTCGCTGTCGACCGCATACGGGCCATGAAAGTGTTTATACTGGCCAGAACAAAGGGTGAGGATATGAGCTATAACAACAACGAAGTTTACAGAGTCGGAAGTCGGGTGGTCGCCGGCGGCGGCGATCGCTTTCGACGTCGGTTGCTGGTCACAACCATCAGGTGCCGCAACCTGGGACTGTAGTAAGTCTCGATGCAGGATGCACGGTTCAAGATACAGGATTCAAGATACAGGATACAGGATGCAGGATATCGGATGCTGATAAATGAAATTGAAACAGAAGGAGAACTTTAGATGCACCGAAAGCAGCATTTCGCAATAAAAAATGGAAAAAATAATAAGGGTTTTTCCCTGCTTGAAGTGGTTGTTGCCCTGGGCATTTTTTCCATCGGCATTCTGGCGATTGCCGGTCTCCAGATTACGGCAACCAGCGGCAACGCCAAAGCGAGATTTAAAACCGAGGCAGCCACTCTGGCCCAGGATGTTGTGGAGCGTCTCCTGGCAATAGATTATGTTCGTGATGAGCTACCCGCAGTGCGTTCTGAATTTAACACTGCCGCCAATGGTACCCGCGCCTACACGGATCCCAGCAGCCGATATACCATCGATTGGACGGTATCGGCAGCGGATACACCGATAAATAGAGCCATAACCGTAAATGTCAGTGTCAGGTGGTGGGCTTACGGGCTTCCGCGGCGTTATAATCTTACGTTTATCAAAACTGAGGAAATTTAGTCCAGGCCGCAGGTCGCATAGATCTTAAAGGACAGCAACGCTATGAAGCAGACAATTTCAATACTCAAAAATAAAGACGGAAACGCCATCGTAATCGCAATGATGGTCCTGGTTTTGTTGACGATTATCGGTACATCCGCCACGCGTAATACAACCGTTGAGCTGCAGATTGTTCGCAATGACATCGTGCATCGCGAGCAGGTCTACCGGGCGGAATCGGCCGCAATGGAAGGTTCCCAGTGGCTGCAAAATGCCACGGTCGCAACATTGGAAGATCTGGATCCATTGAATTTTATCAATCAGGTTGACATCGATCTTACGGATTTGAATTTAAACGGAGCCGAGGACTGGAACAGCTGGGCCCAATCCGCCGCTGACCCGGGGGATGGGGGCGCCACGGTTTTTACCGGCTATAAAATTGTCGATGAAACCGGACCGGTTGACCTGGGGGCAGCCACCAACCTGCATACCTACACGGTTTACGGGCTGTTTGATCGGCCTACCGGTAGGCATAGTGGACATGTGCTGATCGCCATCGGTTACAAAAAGAGATTTTAACAATGAGTTGCGAGTTACGGGTTGCGTGTTCCGTGTTCCGAGTTGCGAGTTACGAGTCACGATTTACGAGTTAGGAGAACCAATTAACGGAATGAAAATTTATCGAATAACAAATTTTGATTTTATGCATAACACGCGTTTAGACCTGCGGGGGATTAGCGGCAGGCAGATTCAAAAAATAGATCTCGTGGCCGTTTCAAGGGTGAAACGGGCAGCGGAAGGAGAAATATAACATGTCACCTTATTTTAAATTGAATTCAATTTCAAATTCGATGGTCAACAGAATATCACGGAAAGGAGTACTGGCCATCGCCTTCCTCT
>CAMYNZ010000205.1 GCA_947259865.1 uncultured Desulfobacterales bacterium
TTTCCGGTTGGACCGGATGATACGAATGAATTAAAAAATCTGATTGTAGATAAATCCTAATCCCAAGAAGTGGTTTCAAAACCCCATCTAAGGCCCAATAGCTGCGTTGCAAACCTCTTCAAAATGCTCACATACTACCGTGTATGCTGCGCTTTTTCATCGGTTTGCGCCTTGCTCTTGAGCCTAATCTGAGGTTTTTAAACCACTTCTAGTTCATTCTTTGAATTCCGTACTAATTTTTAAACAATCAAAAAAGATGTCTTTCAATAAGTCGCGCAGCCAGCAAACATTTTTCAAAATCGGAGCAGATTTTTTCAGTTCGACCCGCAACGGGAGCCGGCTCTGACTACCGCAGCTTGACTTGAATCTCTTCGTTGATTAACTTTAACCACAACGACGTCAGAATTTCTGCGGTTATCAATTCTAATTTGGCTTGTGTCAACCCGTCCCTTTAACACCCCCAAACAAAACGAAAGGAGGCTACTATGAGCGCGAAGAAAATCTTAATGCTTGTCGGCGATTTTGTTGAAGATTACGAGGTGATGGTGCCTTTCCAGGCCTTGCAGATGGTCGGACACACCGTACACGCTGTCTGTCCGGATAAAAAAGCCGGCGATACGGTTAGGACAGCCGTTCATGATTTTGAGGGAGATCAAACCTACAGCGAAAAACCCGGTCATAATTTCAGCCTTAACGCGACCTTTGATGAAATTAGAGCCGAGGATTATGATGCGCTGGTCATCCCCGGCGGTCGTGCACCTGAATACATCCGCCTCAACGAGGATGTAGTGCGAATTGTTCGTCACTTTGCGGAAGCTGACAAACCGATCGCTTCCATCTGTCATGGTGCCCAAGTTCTGGCCGCTGCCGGTGTTCTCAAAGGGAAAAGCTGTTCGGCCTATCCGGCCGTCGGGCCCGATGTGAAAGTGGCTGGCGGCGAATATGTAGACATTCCTGTGGAAAAAGCGCACAGAGACGGCAACCTGGTAACAGCACCGGCCTGGCCGGCGCATCCCGACTGGCTGGCTGCTTTTTTAGAGGTCCTGGGGACCAGGATAGAACCTTGAACTGGCAAGATCGCTAGAAGTGATTTCAAAATCCCATCTTAGGTCCAATGGCCCGCCCGCCTCGCCTGAGCGGCTCGCGATGGCGAGCAGGCTGCGTTGTCCCGCGGATTCAAATGCTCATGCGGGAGAAGGTTTAGCCCGTTGGCCCGTTTGCCGGTTGCAATGCGGATGAGTTCCTTTTGATTGCGGGCTAAACCGGCTTAACGGGCCAACGGGTAAACCCAAATCTATAGGGCGGAAAACTTTACAGTTACTACAAAACTGAGTTCAAACTTTGAATTAGGGAAAAGCTGAAATGTCTCGAACAAACTATGCCCCCGTAACGGCAACCATCATTGAAGAATTGCAAAAAATCTGTGGTGAGAAGCATGTGATCTTTTCCGATGATCAGGCGCTTCAAAAATATTCGCACGATCAAGTACCGCAAGATAAATATGCTCGCATGCCTGAAGTTGCGGTTTTACCGAAGACCGGATTGGAGATATCGGCCATCATGAAACTCGCTAATCGAGAAAAAATTCCCGTGACTCCGCGTGCCGCCGGAAGCGGACTTTCGGGAGGGGCCGTGCCGATTTACGGGGGCATACTTCTTTCCGTTGAGAGAATGAACAAAATTCTCGAAATTGATCCCTCCAACCTGATGGCCGTCGTAGAGCCGGGTGTTGTCACAAACAAATTTGATCAAGCCTTGAAAAGCTACGGACTTTTTTTTGCCGGATATCCCATGAGCGAAGAATTCTGCTATATTGCCGGCAATGTAGCCGAAAATGCAGGCGGCGGCAGAGCCATCAAATACGGCGTCACCGGACGATATATTCGCGGGCTTGAAGTCGTCACACCCGGGGGGGATATCATTCAACTGGGCGGAAAGCGTATTAAAGACGTTACCGGCTATGATCTGGTCAATCTGATGATCGGGTCTGAAGGCACGCTGGGAATCTTTACCAAAATCATCATCCAACTTCTGCCCCGTCCTACCGTCCGCCTCGCTGTTTTATCGCTCTTTAAAGATGTTACCACTGCAATAGACATTGTACCGGCAATCATGACGATCGGCAAATTTATCCCGACGGCGATCGAATTCATGGACGGTTTTAGCTTTACCCGGACAGCAGAATCGTTAAACGAAACATTCCCCTGTGAAGATATCGGCGCTGCCCTGCTGTTTGAAGTTGACGGCAGCGACTTCGAAGTCGTAAAAGCCGAGGCCGAGAAGATCCGGGATCTGTGTCAAAAAAATAATGCCGTGGATGTGTATATGGCCGAAACAAACGCGGATATCGAACGATTCTGGAAAATCAGAAAACAAATTCCGTGGATGCTGAAACGTTACAATCCGCATCAGTCCGTTGAAGATATTGTCGTACCGATTGCAAATATTCCTTCGATACTGTCGAAACTTGATAAAATTGGCAAAAAATATGACATATCGATCCCCGTTTTCGGACATGCCGGTGACGGCAACCTCCACGCCACACCTTTGAAAAACCCGGCCCATTCCAAGTCCCGGTGGGATGAAATAATTCCGGAGATTTTAAGGGATATTTATGTGGCAACGGCAGCGCTTGGCGGGACAATTAGCGGTGAACACGGCATAGGTCATAAACGCAGAGATTATATGAGGCTGGTTGTAAGCGACGTCCAACTCGATATCATGCAAAAGATAAAACTGGCTTTCGATCCCAACAATATTCTCAACCCGGGAAAAATAATAAGTATTACCTGAGATATTTCTTATAATTGACGCTATTGTCTTTTTCAGGGAGAACGCGATGGTATCGCGTGACGGTTTCAAATCCATTTTGCCCCATGAACCGTTTGAGTATTTTTGGATCCGTTTTTGTCAAGTCGACCAGCAGGAGGCCGTCCACCACCCTCGAAAAGGCCTTATCCGAATTAAAACTAATCAAACTACCGTTTAACTTCAGGTAATGGCGCAACAAAATGGGAACGCCCTTTCCGTCACTTTCAATTTCCGATATCAACACTGAAATATCGTCGATGTCCTGAAAGGAGGATTTCATGATGGTGCTGTTAACGCCTTCGATCCGGCCGGAACGAAATGAATTACGTGCGCTGACGAATTGGGCCAGTTGCGAATCCAAGTTGTTTGTCTTTAAAAACCTTACAATCAAATCCTTTGAAACGGCGTGGTAATCTTTACTGATACTCACTGGCCCAAATAGTATTTTATAGTGCGGATTTCGTGCAATAAACTCACCGATACCCCGCCACAACAACACCAGGCTGTTGAATTTTTTCTGATATTCGGATCGGATAAAAGAGCGTCCGGTTTCAATGGCATTGACCAGCTGCTTTTCAAAATCCGGTTTAAACCGGAAAAGAGTGCTGGTGTAAAGGCCCTCCGGACCTCGTGATTTCAATATCTTATCTGCAAGTCCGAGGCGATAAGCACCCACCAGTTCGCTCTTTTTTTGGTTCCAAACAAATAAATGGAGATAATAGGCATCGAATCGATCCAGGTCGACCGCCTTGCCGGTTCCTTCCTGCACCTGACGGAAAGTTAATTCCCTGAGTCTGCCAATTTCATTCAGCATATTAGGTAGCTGTGATGATCGCGCAAGGTAAACTGCTAAATCGCCGTTTTGAACCAGCCGTTGCTCAGCCGCAAGCGCTGCTACATCTTTTTGCAACAGTGACGGCAATACGGCCGCTATAATCGGCTCAGGTGGGGAATCAAACGGGTTTTTCAGTGGGAATCCAATTAGGCCTTTCTTTGTCCGGCGGGCGCGGTTTCTCAGAAAATAGGTGTTGACCCGCAGATAACTCATAATTTTTCCATCGGTTTCAAAGCGTTGCAGTTTTCTCCAGGAGAATGCTTTTCCGATGTGCAGGTTTATCTTTTTGTTTCTTTTGTTTATCAGTTCGCGGGGAAGCAACGCCGTGCGAAACCCGGGGTGCAGTAAACCTAAAATTTGAAAAAAAATACCATTTCTGCCGGGAAAATAGACAGGTAGGGCTGTGGCTTTGGTACGCCGAATAATACCGCCGATATGAGAACTCCAGACCGGATCAATAACTCGACCTTGTTTCAGTTTCAAACTGGAAACTTCACCGGCCGGAAAGGTGGCGAGCAGACCACCGCCTTTGACCCATCGAATCGCTTCTTTTAGACCTTTCAGATTCGATGCGGCAGAATGCCTGGTATCAAACGGGTCGACGGAAATAATCGTGTCGCGAATCCCGACAATATGTTTCAAAAGATAGTTTCCCAGTATTTTCAGATCCGGTCGAACTTTGAGCAATACAGCCCCCAGTATGACCCCTTCAAGCGCTCCAAAGGGGTGATTTGCAACCACAACGAGTGGGCCCTTTACCGGTATCTTTTGCAAATCGGCTTCACTGACGGAATAGGTGACATTCAGCGCCTCGAGGCCGAGATGAAATATTTTATTAGGGTCTTTGCAAATGAGCGTTTTTTTATAGTAGGTTGCATATACATGATTCAAAGCTTTCAACGACAATGCGTTTTCAAGAGGTGAATCCAGTAAGTGCAGCAGGAAACGGCTGATTGGATTTTGGGCGGCTTTATTTAAATCGATCAGTTTCGGAACCGTAATATTCCCCGCGGTGTTGTCGGGATCCTGAAATGCTGAATTTTTCATCTCACTTCCCTGTTATATCATTACAAAACCGGCTGTTAGGATTTTTTATGTTCCCCCAAGGACATCAATCACCCTAAAAATACTTTGTTATATGATCCCTAAAAAACGTTAATAAGTTATTGGAAGTTAATATCAGATTAAGCCCAAATCAAGAAAAAGTTGCAATGCAGGCCGGGTTGTGTTTCAAGGGGCAAGCACTGAGTAAATTGCTTTTGGGGTGAATTTGTCGCTGAATCCATTGCTGGCGCAATACTCCCGGCCCGGTGAGTGGAGAAGAATCCGACCTTGGCAACTTACCAATAAGCTGCTGTAATAATGGAAACTTGCAATATATGAATCACGTTAGGAAACTAAAATCGAACTCCCAAAAAAGATGGAAGATCAAGCGTTGGCACACAATTTCAGCAGTTTATATTGTGCTTTTGGTAATTTCATATTTGGTGAGACTGGTTCATCCAATCCAGATCCAGGTCGCAGTGGATCAAAAAACCGTCACACTCGGCCAATCAAGCAGTACTGACCCTTTCCATCGAAATATACAAATTGCCTACATGGATACCGATCCAAACGCAACCGATAAGGATCCTGTTATTTTATTGCTGCACGGCAGTCCCGTTGCGGCACGCAAAACATTTCATAATCTAATTCCAGCACTAACCCAAACAGGACGTGTGATCGCGCCGGACTTGCCGGGTTTTGGTGCTTCGACCCAAAAGATACCTGACTATTCGATAGCGGCCCATGGGGCGTACGTCCTTAGATTCCTGCGACACATCGGTATCGAAAAAGTACATGTCGTGGCATACAGTATGGGCGGCGGTGTTGCTTTAAATCTGGCCCATATGTCCCCGAAGCATGTCCGGTCAATGACGCTGCTTTCCGCCATCGGTGTTCAGGAATTCGAACTATTGGGTAATTATCATATCAATCACGCTTTGCACGGTATTCAGTTAGCATCAATATGGCTGTTGAAAAACGGACTGCCTCACATGGGTCTGTTGGATAAAGTCCCGATCGGTCTGTCATATGCCCGCAATTTCTTTGACACGGATCAACGACCACTCCGGGCCTATCTTACAGAATTTGAAGCCCCGCTGCTTATTTTACACGGTCGGCAGGACGCCTTGATCCCGGTAACCGCTGCTCAGGAACATTTTCGAATTGTTCCCCAGAGCGAACTGAAACTGTATGACGACGGCCATCTGATGGTGTTTAACCAAAACCAGCAAGTGGCGGATGATATTGGCTATTTTATCCAGCGGGTGGAAACCGCCAGGACAAAATCTTTAGCAACCGCCGATCCGCAACGTTTAGCAGAAGCCCATAAGGCCGTAAACGAGGTAAAATTCCCTCCGGTGACAGGTATCACCCTCATCATTTTTTTGCTACTGATTGCGCTGGCTACTCTCATCAGTGAGGATTTGACCTGCATCGGGGCGGGATTGATGGCGGCCAAGGGAACCATTGGATTTATCCCCGCCGTGGCCGGATCATTTTTAGGAATATTTTTGGGCGATATCCTGCTGTTTCTGGCCGGTAAACATTTGGGGCGACCAGCGTTAGGATATCCTCCGTTGAAGTGGATCATCAGTGACGAGGACATAAGCAGAA
Organism: uncultured Desulfobacterales bacterium; assembly: GCA_947259865.1. Next base: position 6,305 of record CAMYNZ010000205.1, read on the forward strand.
CGTCCCGCTGGTTTACCGCCAAAGGTCCCATTATCATTACGGCAAGCCGATTTTTACCCGGCAGTCGACTTCCGACATATTTTAGTGCCGGCATGCTGGGAACCAGTTTCTGGCTATTTTCTTTTTATTTTTTAATGGCCGCCTTGATTTGGACGCCGCTTTTGGTAGGTTTGGCGGCGGCAGTCGGCAGCCAGATACTGGTATATTACGACAGCTATAAACATTACGGCATTATGATATTGTTTGGCACCATATTTTTCCTATGGTTGCTAATAAAACTGTTGGTGCCGCTTCTTAGTTTGCGGGGACGCCGATTGCTTGTTAATTCTTTTCAGCAAAAATTCCATAAGGTGCGCAATTGGTTTTTTAGATAACTCAGGGGTCGGGGAGTTTTTTTGATCCGCCATAGGTCTTTGGCGGACTGCATGGGCCGCGATAGCGAGTGCAATCCCCGCAGTTAGCAGCGGGGTTAGC
>CAMYNZ010000206.1 GCA_947259865.1 uncultured Desulfobacterales bacterium
GAGCACGCCGGCCACTAAGCCAAAGATGACATCATTAGCATATATCCACACAGGAAGCCCGTAACGTATGCCAAGTACAAGGCTGAAGACCCCGTAGCACAATAACCCATAGGCTGAGAGTGGTATCATTGCTCCGTATTTGAGAGGATTTTTGGCAAGGATTACAAAGAATATCCCGATCATCCCAAACATCGCCAAAGATATTCGGAACATAAATACAGTAATAGGCGCTGCAGCAGGAGGCTGAATCCCTACCCATTGGAACCAAGCAATTATCGCCCGCCACGGGAGAGGAGCTAAGGGGAACGCCAGCAGAAAAGATATGGCGCAAATCCATAGTATGATCTTTAAGCCCTTCATTTTTGTCCCTCCTTCATTTGCTCATAGGATAGTCTATAGTGTCAAATGCCGCCATCATCAGCGGTGCGTCGCAATCTCCACAAAATAAGGAATTTTCCGGATTCTCAAACTGACACCTTGGGCATCTCATTTTATGCCGCCCTCAATTAAATAAAAAATAGGAATTACAGTAAATGGAATCAAAACAAGCGGGCAGACTAATCCGCATAGGTCACATTATAACCTAAAGATTTCAACTCCTCGACGATCGGGGTTGCATCTTCACTATCCAATCGTAAAACCACCAGCCAGTTTCCATTCTCCTCATCAGGCGGCAGTGTCAAAGTGCTCAGCATGAGCGTTTTATGTTTATCAAGAATTTGCATGATGCGCTGCATGTTGCCAAATTTTCTTTCAACCATGACATCTATTCTTTTACCCTTTTCTCGCACACCCAAAACTTTTGTCATAAATCTGACGAGATCCGACTCGGTGGCGATTCCGACAAGTTTACCATCCTCAACGACCGGGGCGGCGCCGTAGCCCTTCTCCTGGCCCCATTGCAGCGCTATTTCCACCGGCATGTCCGGCGGGACCGTATCCGGATCCTTGACCATTAGATCTTTTACGGTCATTTTACTCAAAATATAATTCATTTCATAGATGCTCAATGATGTAGCTTCAGACGGCGATGCCTCCAGGAGCATGCGCTCGGTAACCAGGCCTACCAGTTTATCCTTTTTCATCACCGGCAGTCTTCTAATCTTATGGGCCTGCATGATCTTTTTGGCCTGGTAAATCAAGGTTTTTTCGTCAACCACTACCACGTTAGTACTCATAAGATCCCTAACCCTCATTTTTATTCCTCCTCATACATGATTAAAAATTCAACCCAACTTACCAACGCTTTAAATCTTACGAATTGAAGATCTCGAGTATCAACTCCCTCTTATGGCTTCCTCGCAGCAAACGTCAGCGCAGCTGCCGCAATCGGTGCAGATTTCCGGCGCAATGGAATAGTTTCCCTGTCCGCAAACGACGATGGCCTCCATCGTGCATTCCGCAATGCATTTTTCGCACCCACTGCATTTGGCTGGATCTATTTCATATGCCATAGTCGCTCGTACATATTATTCAGAATTGAAGTCATTTCAAAATCACACCCGGAGCGGGCAAGCCACGCCGGAGGCGGACAGGCCTAAGATCAGCCGCCGTGAATCTGCCACATGTCTTCGTCAGTGAAGCATTTTTCAGCCTCGGCGTTCTCACCCCTGGCATCCAGTTCCACGTTGCGTAGATCCTGGCCGCCTTCCAATACCTCCTTGTAGTATTCATGCTGGATCAGCAAGTTCATGATTTCGTTGGTGCCCGTCCAAATCTGGGCGAGACGAATGTCTCTGACCATTCTTTCGATGGGGTAAACTTCGGTGTAACCGATGCCACCCATTATCTGCATGGCCTTGTTCACCACCTCCCAGGCCGTGTCGGTAGCGAATTTTTTGGCCTCGCTCACCAAGCGCCTGGCATTCGGTGCGCCCACATCTACAGCCCGGGCTGCCATGTATACCATGGCCCGGGCGGCATCTAATTGCGTTATCGCATCTCCCACCATGAAGCTGACAGCCTGGAACTTGCGAATAGGCTGGCCAAAAGCATAACGTTTGTCACTGTAACGCACAGCTATTTCGAGGCCGGCCCGCACACCCAGGCTGAATGCTGCGGACGTCATGCGCTCGGGAATCATCATCTGATTAAAAATTAAAGCACCGCCATGAAGCTCGCCAATGAGGTTTTCCCTGGGTACACGGACATTTCTAAACACAAGCCTGCCGGTACCACCTCCTCTGGTGCCCATTAGCCCGTAGTCGTACTCCGACTCGACGCCGGGACCGTTTTCAACCATCATCGCGCTGATGCGCTGGTATTTGTGAACGTCTTCACCAAAGTTGGTTCGACAATAAACCAGAAAGACATCGGCCTCGGTGGCACCCACCACGAAGCGTTTTTGTCCGTTGAGAACGAAATGGTCACCATCAATTTCTGCGCGGGTTGTCGCACCGAAAAAGTCGGATCCGCCTCGGGGCTCGGTAAGGGCCTCAGCACTGATAAGTTTGCCCTGCAATATCGGTTTGAGGAAGCGTTCCTTTTGCTCATCGGTACCAAAGACGTGCAGCGCTTCACCAACGATGGACGGCATTACAAAGGCACAGCTCAGGGTGGTGCCCAAAACGCCGACCTCCTCCCCGACCGCCACTTCAGCAGTCCAGGGCAGTCCCCGCCCGCCCCATTTAGGATCGAAACGCAGGCCGAGCAAATTGTGTGCGGCCAGATTCTCAACATATTCGCGGGGATATTTGATTTCGTCGCGATCCAGGGCACGAATTAAGTCAGGGCTGACCTCGTTGCGTACAAAGTGTCTCACCTCATTCACTATGTCTCTTTCTTGATCATTCATCAGTGCCTGATAAAACATAGCTCCTCCGCTGTGTTATAGGTTATTGAAGGAAACCAAACTACTGGGTCTTTACATTAATTGAAATTTGTATACAACCCGGAAATTTTCAAATCAGCTTTATGCAGCAGAATCGTTTTTCCAATAACAAACAGCTTTCATATTTTCTCTTGACAGCTAATTATCCTAATGGTATTAGGTAATATATTTTATTTTTATAATATATATATATTTCTGCATTATAACAGTTAGTTATATATTTAATGGAAATAGGTCTTTTCCATTATTTTTCTATTAAAGCTTAATATACATTAATTTAAATTGATTTTATATCACTCTTCGAATGTAATAAGCTTTATAATAATTATGAATAAAATATAATTAAGTAAAAATAAATCATAAAAAAACAATAAGTTAATAATAAATAATTTTGTATTAATCCAATTTACCTAACAGCTATAAACAGATTCAGTATGGCAAATAAACATTCAAAAGAGAGCACCCAAACCCGGATTATCAATTCGGCCAAAAAATTGTTTGCCGAACAGGGGTATCAAAAGACAACCATTGTTGATATCTCCAAACAGGCGGGTTTATCCGAAGCAGCCCTGTATGAATATTTTCAGGGCAAGGAAGATCTGCTGCTGACGATTCCCCACCTGTGGGTATCCGAATTGTTGCGGGATTTGGATGAGCAATTATTTGGCGTCAAGGGCGCGGTCAACAAACTCAGGAAGTTTTTGTGGTGGTATATGCGACGCATCGAACATGCGCCCCTGGATGCCAAGATCGTTTATCTTTTTTTAAAAACCAATGCCAATTTCATGAACACCGAAGTGTATTCCAATGTCAAAGCCCTTTATGCATCCTTATTGGATATCTTTGAAGAGGGGCGCAAAACCGGTGAGATGAAACCGGAGCTCAATCCCCGGTTTGCCAGAGATATTTTTATCGGAACAGTGGATCATATCATTACGCGGTGGCTATTGAAGGATAGGTCCTATTCCCTGTTTGATAATCTGGAAAACATATTTGAGCTTATGGTCGGCGCTTTTGTTGCAAACCACGATACAAAACTGATTCGAACGCAAGAGTAGGCATTTTATCGCATTATATTGTTCCATATGCTGCGGTTGACTTTTGAATCCGTGGCTTGTGTTGATGTATTTTGCCACTTGACATTACAGCTACATTGAAGCTACATAAAAGCTACAATTAAAGATTTTTTATACAGAGCAACTTTTAGAGGAGGATTCATCGATGGCTAAGTTACTGTACGAATGGGATTATTCCGAATATCCGGGAGCAAAAAAGTATCCTCATCTGTTCAAACCGATTCAGATAGGAAATCTTATGGTCCCGAATCGGATAAAGTACGCTGCGACCGAGGAAAATTTGAACGGTTTGGACGGGTTTATCACCGACGCCGGCGTTGGCTATATGCGGGAGCGGGCCAAAGGGGTTGTCGGCGGCCTGTGTTTTATGCAGGGCGTTTTCATGGATGAAAAACGTCAGGGCCAGGGATATGTAGGGCAGGCGGCTGCCTGGGATGACAAATTCATCCCCGGGTTGAAACGAATCGCCGATGCCATCCATGAGCAGAAAGCTGTTGCCGGATTTCAGCTGATGGATTGCGGGCGGGTCGGTGCCGTTGAAGTCGAGCATGGCCACGGACCTTCCACCGTTCCCCAGCGCCTGCGGGTATTCAAGCCCATGTATGAAATGACCAATGCCGAAGTCAAAGAGATGATCCAGCAGCACATTGATGCCGCCAAAAGGGGAGTTGAGGCCGGGTTTGATATGATGGAAATTTCGGGTATCGTCGGCTATTTGATTTCAAATTTTATCTCCAGCTATACCAATCGCCGAACCGACGAATACGGCGGCGATATCCGCGGCCGAATGCAGGCAGTGGTGGAAATTATCCAGGGAGTAAAAGGGGTTTTGCCGCCGGATATGCCCCTGGGTATTCGCCTGTGTTCTGAAGAGCTGCTGGATGATGTTCGCGGTAATAACCCCGAAGAATCCATGGAATCTTATAAACTTGCCGAAGAAGCCGGAATTGATTACATCAGCTGTACCCTGGGCTGGCAGGAATCAATCTATCCGGTTATCAGCCGTGACATTCCCATGGGCAACTGGGTCTATCTGGCCAAGCGGGCCAAAGAACATGTCACGGTTCCCATCCAGATGGCCTATCGCCTGTTCAAACCCGAGCTGCCCAATGAAAAAATCGGTGCCGGTGAATTGGACATCTGGGAAATTTGCCGATCCATGATCGCCGATCCCCTGATGCCCAAGAAAGTTTTGGAAGGGCGTGAAGAGGAAATCAGGCATTGTGTGGCCTGCAATCTGTGTCTGGCGCGCCTTTTCCGGGATGCCCCCATGACCTGCTACATCAATCCGATGTGCGCCCATGAATCCAATCCCGAATTTATGAGCCCGCCAAAGGCCGAGGACGAAAAAGAAATCATGATTGTCGGCGCCGGTCCTTCAGGCCTTGAATGTGCCTATGTGGCGGCCAGCAGGGGCCACGACGTCCATGTCTACGATAAAAGAAATGAAATCGGCGGAACCCTGAACGAGGCTAAAAATGCCCCTTATGGTGACGATGAACTGTGGACCTGTGTTGAGTATCAAAAGGTGATGTGTGAAAAAGCCGGGGTGACGTTTCACCTTGGCACCGAAGTCACCGAAGAACTGGTCGAAGATGAAATGCCCGACAGCGTGGTTCTGGCAACCGGCCCGGTATATCCCGGCTTCCAGGGCTCGGGCGGTGATCGCGATAATGTGATCAATATTTTGGATGTGATGAGTGGAAAGGCTCAGGTCGGTGAGAAAGTGGTTGTGTGGGGCAACCGTAAACCCGGCATCGGGCTGGCACTTCATCTGGCCAAGCAGGGCAAAAAAGTGACCATCGTCGGCAAAGACAAATCGGCCGGGTTTGATGTTAATCCGTCCTTTAAGTGGCGTTACATGATCTATCTGCGTCAGAATGGTGTGATGGCCTACAACGACTGCAATATCGAAGAAGTCGATGACGACGGTGTCGTTGTCCGGTCCTATGATGGGTATCGCTGGCCGATATACTGCGACACGCTGGTCATAAGCGACCGAGCCCCCAATGAGAGTTTAAAAAAATACGTGCAATCTGAAGGCATCGAACTGTTTGTCATCGGAGATGCACTGGTACCCCGCAATTTGTCCAGTGCGGTTCATGACGGATACCGAATCGGTATGCGGATATAAGGAGGAGAATAAAATGCCAGTAGATGCGGAAAAAGAAATAACCAAATTATGGAGAAATCTGCATAGTGCCCAGGCTGAGGTGGGCAAAACGTACTACCGTTGGCGACAGGCGGCCATCGAGATTGCCGGACCCGGTGCCAAACCTTTGGACATCGGTTTAAAGGCCGCTGAAATTTTTGGAAAAGACATCGGTAAAAGCTTTCTGCCCCGCCTCAACTGGTTGAAAGGTGAAGAAGGGTTTATGATGGGTCTGGGCAGGGCCCTGGCAGGTGCCTGGAATTCAGACGGTGCCAGTGCAACTGTGGAAAAAGGTGAAAACCCTTCCGAGATTATTATCAGGTGCACCCGGGATCCCTGGCCCTCATGGGCCAAGGAATACGGCGTGCCCATGGAGGAGGTGGCTCTGAGCCGCGAGAAAATTTTTCAATCCATTATTGAAGATGTCAGCATGTTTTTTAATATTTCGTTAAAGATTGAAATGCTCAAGGCTATCCCGCGGGGCCAGGGAGAAACGGTTCTTAAGTTATATAAGGCGGAGTAAAGTAGAGAGATACTTCATATTATTTACTATATTTATTAGGGATAATGATTATGGCTGCTCAAATTGACATGAACAAGTGTACGATGTGTGGGGGATTAACAGAAGCACTGTGTGTGGAAGTCTGTCCGGACAGTGCGATTCGGGTGCAGGATGGCCGGCCGGTGGTCACGGAGTTTCTGTG
>CAMYNZ010000207.1 GCA_947259865.1 uncultured Desulfobacterales bacterium
TGGTATCGGTGGTGGGTGGGCGGGGGGTCAGGCGGGGGCGTGGTGGATGTTCTGCGCGGACTCGAGGCCATCGGTGACCAGGTCGCGGGTCGCGTCGGCCGCACGGCGCACCGAGGCCAGGGCGTCGTCGAGCAGTGCCGGAGGGATCCTGGCGAGCACATAGCTGGCCGGTTCCTGACGCCCGGGCGGGCGCCCCACACCGATGCGAACCCGCAGGAAGTCCCGGCCGCCGCACCGGTCGATGATGTCGCGCACCCCGTTGTGCCCCCCGGGACCGCCGCCACGCTTCAGCCGCACGACCCACGCGGGAAGGTCGATGTCGTCATACACCACGACCAGATCGTCCAGCGACAGCTTGTAGAAGCGCAGCGCACGCTGGACCGGACCGCCCGAGTTGTTCATGTACCCGCCGGGCACGAACAGCGTGACCGGGCGGCCGCCGGCTCCGACGCGGCCATCGGCCGCTAAGCCACCGGCGCGGTGCCGCTTGAGCCGCAGCCCGAGGTCGTCAGCCAGTGTCCGTACAGCGTCGGCGCCCAGGTTGTGGCGCTCCTCTAAATATAATATTTCGGTTGACATAACCTCTTCAATTGACCGGCCCTCCATGCCGTCAATGGCCATCTGTAACCCCTTGACTAGAAACGTGTCTTCAATTTGATCCAATTGGGACTCAAATGACAGTATTCCCTCCTGTCGGGCCTTTTTGGCCAGACCGCCCATTACCGGGATGAGTTTGTAAGCCGATTGGGAGCGATGCAAAAATACATTCTTTACCACTCCGAAAACGCTAAACACATCCGACAGGGGATAGGCCAGGAGCGTGGCGCCCATCGTACCGCCAACGACAATCATCAGAGACGGATAATTGATGAACCAGGCAGCCGATCCCCCCATGAGGATCGAGCTGATTACCAGCCCGCCGGCCACAAAGATGCCGACAAGTGTTGCGATATCCACTCGCAACCTCCTTTTTAGGTTAACTGCAAGGCCAGGACCGCATGGAATTTATTGTAATCAGGATGTATTTTAGCAATTATTGTGCCACTGAATGGAATTAGCGGATAGGGGGTAAAACGTGCTATTGAATGCCGCGATAAGGGGATGCGTCTAAAGCGGGTGGGCCCAAATGCACGGTTATAATTAATTTTGCCCCGGGGGATGGTTATTTTTGGCAGGCACCCCTTGCGGATAAGGAATTTTGACGCTTGGTGTTGCCTGTAAAAAATGAGGTTGCCGTCAATTATTACCGCAGGTTGTCAAGTCTTTGACATCGGCCAGATCCGTTTTTAAATCGATTTCCTGGCAGAGACCCGTCTGCTTTCAGGCATTCAGTTGCGGGCAGCGGCAGGCAGGACGACCTGCACGGCCTGGCGTCATCCTGCAATCTTCACAACCGCTACCCCGAAACCTAGGGTGTCATTACCGTTTAATGTTGATCAGCTCCGACAGTATTTCATCACTGGTTGTAATGACCCTGGAATTGGCCTGAAAGGCCCTCTGGGTGGTTATCATCTTGACAAATTCCTGGGCCAGATCAACATTAGACATCTCCAGCGTGCTGGGACTGATATTACCCAACCGGCCGTCTCCGGCTATTCCGGGCAGCGGTTGTCCCGAAGACAGCGTTTCCTGATACAGATTCTTACCCATTTTGGATAAACCGTAGTAGCTCGGAAAATCGGCCAGGGCAATCTGGAAAAGTGAGGTCAGCTGGCCGTTGGAATAAGAACCGGTGACAATACCGTCTTCATCCACCGTAATGCCCCGCAAAACCCCGGAGGGATAGCCGTCCTGAAGCTGAAAGGTGGTGTTGGAAGGCGATGCGTAACCCGTCATGTCACCGTTGTTGATCCCCAGTGAATCATACAGATCCCAGTTTATGCTCAAGGGCGTGGCGGCCCCGTTGGTCAATGTCATGGCCACAGCAGCGTCGCCTCCCGGTGCGGTCAAATCGCCGAGGGCGTCAAAAGTGACCGGAATGGAAGCACCCCCGTTTATGGTGACCCCGGGACCGGCTGAAGGGGGAATCGAACCCGCCGCACTCCAGGCGTTGATGCCGGTATTGGTAAAGGTAATGGTCAAGGGGATGGCATTGCCCAGGGAATCATAAACCGAAAATGAGGTGGCATAGGTATCCCCGATGGTGGCCCTTGCATCTAAATTGACATCCACCGAAAAATTGGCGGTCGGCTGGGGCGGAGAGATCCTTTGTCCGGGAACACTGATATCCATAACGGCCCCCAGCGAACCGCTGGGCAGAATCTCATAACCCTGGACATTCATGCCGTCCGGATTGACCATATCCCCATCCTGATTGAAATAAAACTCTCCGGCCCTTGTAAAATAAGTGGTTCCGGAGGGATCGCTAACCAAAAAAAATCCCTTGCCGTTGATGGACAGATCCGTGGGGCTGCTGGTATTTTCCAGGGAGCCCTGACTCCATAACGGGCTGGTTCCCCAAAATTCAACCCCCCGACCGATATCGTCACCCGAGGAGCCGGAAAGTGACTGGCTCAAAACATTGGCAAAGGCCGACCGGTTGGATTTAAATGCCGTGGTGTTGACATTGGCAATATTGTCGCCGATGACCGTCATGGCGGTGGCATTGGCATTCAGGCCTGATATTCCTGCAAACAATGAACCTATCATTTTATTTTCCTCCTCTTGATGCCAGATTAAGGTCGTATTTATGTCGTCGTGCAGTATTAGTCATCAATGGTCGATACCTTGATTACATCACCGATCGAAATTTCCTGATTTCCCGTAACCAGGTAGGTTATATTGTTCCGAAAGACCACGCCGCTAACGATCCCGGTTGTAAGTGCGGTCGCGTCTACCATCCGGTCATTGTAATCGACTGCCAGAACTTCAAAAGAGTAGGCACCGTCGGGAACCGAAAGGCCCTGACTGTCTTTTCCATCCCATTCCAGAACCTGGGCGCCGGCACTCAAGGCACCCCCTTCAAAAGTTCTGATAAAATTACCGTTGGGGTCATAAATGTTGACGGCCACAGCACTGGCAGCCCCTGCCAGCTCAAAATTGCATGCAACCGCAGCCCCGTCGTCCCGCTGAATTGTGTTGCCCGCAGCGATGATCTGTTTGCCAATGAGGGAAACCGCCTCCGTATTGTTGGCAGCGGCCGTGGCCAGCTTGAGATATTCAAGGTTGTCATTGACATTGCCAAGTTGTTCCAGGGAGCTGAACTGGGCAAGCTGAGCCGTAAATTCAGTGCTGTCCTGGGGGTTGAGGGGGTCTTGATGCTGAAGCTGCGTAACCAGCAGGGTCAAAAAATCATCCTTGCCGAGTATATTGGGCGCGGCTGCGGAAGCGGTATTGCCGCTTGGCCCTGCTGCGTCTAGTCCGACAACTGCCATGGGTTCATCCTCCTTTAAACGTGTTCCGTTTTTCGGCTGGGTATGTTTTTCTTAAAAGCGTGTCCATTTTATTCGCTGTTACCTTTTGGTTTTCAGGCAAAATAATCAATCGCGTTATCACTGTTGCGTTCTCCCCCGTCAGCATTGGGTTGGTTCAGCTCTGTTGGCTCCCGGTTGTCCTTTCCGGATCTGTTACCCGCATTACTGCCCGCTTTTTGCGGGTCGGTCGGGTGATGCCCGCTGCCCTGCTGATGGGAATCCTTGGTTACGGATACATCCAGAGAGTTAATTTCCAGACCGTGATTCTGAAGATCGGCTTTAAGCTGGTAAATATTGTGTTCGATAATATCTTTAACCGCCGCAAATTCCGTCGATATTTTTAAGGTCACCTGATGATTTTCGGTAACTATCCGCATGTGAATCTGGCCCAGAAAATCCGGTTTTAGATTGAGCCTGAGTTCGGATTGCCCGTTTTTAAGCGTTAAGGCCGCCTTTTCAACAATTTGGCTCATCGTTGCGGTTCGGGAAAAATTGGCGGCAGGGTCACTATCTTTGGCAGACGAAGCGGTTTCGGAGAAATTTTCGGATCCCAGATGGTTTGAAATCAGGGTGGCTTTATCTCCGTTTTCGGGGATTATTTTGGTGGCCCTGGCGCCCGGATCTTCCATGGCAAATCTATCGGCAAGTTGGATCCGGGGCCCTGAATCCCTTAATTCACGCGGCTCCCTTTCGGCCTCTGAAGATGGACTTTCGGTCTCCGATGCAGGTGTCTGGATGGCAACACCCCGGGATACATCAGATCTTGCATCATCATTTTTGGGCGCCTGATCGTTCAATAGCTGGTTTTGGCGGTCGGTCGAAGGAGCGGCAGCAGTGGTGTTTAAATGGGTTGCAGGGGCATCTTTTCCGCGCGCTACGATTTCCCCGTCACTGGCTGGTTTTATCGGCTGGCTAACATCCAATCCGGATTTTGCTGCCTGATCCCTTTCATTATGACTGTCACCGGGAAGGGGAATGGTTTTTCCGGGAACGGATTCATAAAATTGAAAATCGTTGCTGATTTTAGGTGGATCAGTTGTCACATTTTCAGCCGGAATGCCGGCGGTTGCCCGGTTACCTTGCACTGACGGGTTGTTTTCGACCCCATTTTGCCTGCCTTTCAAATGGGATAGGAGTTTTACTAAAAGGGCTTGCCCATATCGGCCAGGGTCGGAAACCGGTCCTTGCGGGTTGATGCCCGGTTCAGGCAATTGAAAATTGTCGTGCGAGGCTGGGGCTAGGGGCAGTGAACCGTCGGTCCGGCGCCAATGCATTAGATCCGAGATCAGTGTTTCCAATACGTCTTTTTGGTTAAATCCATCGGATAACACCGGGTCCGTCTTCGTCAATGGATCTGAGGGCTGGGGGCTTGGATTTGTTTTTAAAAAGTCTATGATCCGGTTTTTTAATACTGAAAAAAGCGTTGCAGCACCGGCTTCCGATCCGCCCGTTTGCTTTAGCGACCGAGTGGATAAATCCTTGACGGGCTTGTCTTTAGCCCCGTCAAGGATATTGAGTATTTGGTTTTTCAACTGATCAAACAGTATTTCGGTTTCAGCACCCGGCGTAGTTGTTTGTGAGACCGGATCCAGGACCAGGGGGTCGCTATGGGCCACGGGTACAACCGGACCGACATCCTTTACAACACTGACGGCCGGGGCTCCGGCGTCAGCAGCTGCGCTGGCCGGACCGTTCCGGTTCTCGGTGTTTTGGAGGCCGGATGCAGAATTAATAAAAAAATTCAACCATTCAAGTTCTTCTCCAGGCCGGCCCTGCAGGATCGGTTCTGAATCAGGATTGGCTGTCAGCAGCGGGTCTTGTGCCATGCGCAGGGATTCAATCAGAGCGGAATTTAACCGGGATCTTTGGGGCTGATTGGCAATTTGCCTGAGAGTGGCCAGAAAAATTGAATCTTCCGCAAGCGTGCCTTTTTCTGCAGGCCCGGTAACGCTGCCGGGATCCTGAAATCCTTTTTTTACGGTCAAGGACGAATCGTCGGATATCGATTGAAAGAATAATAAGCCGGTTTGCATCCCTTTTTCCTTGCTGTAGAGTTTGTATGAAATCGTTCGGGCCAATGTAATGCAGAGAGCATGCCAGAAATTTTGAACCCGATGACCCGGGGTTGGTATTTGGCAGGGGCTGTTTTAGAAAACGCCGGGAGGCCCCGGTAGATCGAACAAAATCGGACCTGTTACCCTGAATGCAACATTTGAAAATCGGAAATCGGGTCATTTCATTTGCCCCGGGCAGTCTCGAGGATGGGCAATAATTTCCCTTTCACGGCAAACTTTACCCGGCCGAAAATCACATCCCGTGTTAAGGGGGTATCGGGGTTACCGGTAAAGGGTCGTAAATGCTGTCAGGTCTGTAACTGACCGGTAAGGGAGCCTTGAATGCTGTGCTGATGCTTTGGAAAGTGGGGGTTATGATCGAATGAAATAAGTGCTGAGTGATAGTTGCATGTTGCGGGCTAAAAGTTACGGGTTGAAAAAATGAACACGCAAACGCGTGACACGCAACCCCTATCAGTTGCTTTTACAAATACATCCATACAGCCGTCCTGGCATTAGGCTGCTTTGGCAAAGTCGGCTATCCTTTTCGATTATGCTGATTCACAGCAATCTCGTTCATGAAATCCTGTTCCTTTTTTTGGGTCATTTGCCGGTATTCTTTTATTCCTTGGGCCTTTAATTTATCCAGGATTTTTCTTTTTTTCATGGCTTCTATCAAAGCCATTCGCATTTGGTCATTTTTCTTCTTGGCCGCCAGTACCCGTTGGCGTTGACCTTCAATGTCCTTGGACAATCTTTGAATATAATCAACGTACACCCGTATCTCAGAAACGGAATTACCCTTCTTTTGTTTTTGCTGCAACTGGGTCCAATATTTTTCTTTTTCGATTTTGTAATCCCTTAGTTTTTTCCTTTCATCACTCAGCAGCCGCTTTGACTCTGCTAATTCTTTCTGGCGAATCTCTTCGGTATATTTGCGGTGATTCAGAAGTGATTCCAGATTGAATTTATACATGGTGGTTTATAGGAGGTTTTAAGTTTTATGTTTTAAATTTTGTTACTCACAGATTACTTTTGTGTCTCAATAACAAGAAAGTGTCACACCTACACTTATTCTTTAAATCGGTTTCTTTTAGAAACATTCCAATATTAATACAACCCACCTGCTGCCTTGAAATTTAATTGAGAATTTTAAAGACGACATCTTTATTTAACTAAAATTTTGGAGAATGAAACTTATTAAAAACCCCGCCTGGGATGAATTTTCACACTATTGGTATGCCTACAA
>CAMYNZ010000208.1 GCA_947259865.1 uncultured Desulfobacterales bacterium
GAGCATGGAAGGCGATATCATCCGCATTGCCACCCTCAGCACCCTGGCCCAGGAAGACAAGCTAAGACAAGCGCAATTAAAAGCCGCCCAGGCGGCCCAAAAACAGGCCGAAGCGCTTGAACCGCTTTTTACCGAATACATCCCCATCAGCTATTCGAATGCCAAAACCGAAGTATTGCCTCATGTTTCGGCCATCCTTTCAGAAGGCCGCGGCAAAGCCAATGTGGATGAGCGCAACAACCAGCTCATCATAACCGATACTGCTGTGAAAATTCAACAGGCCAGGCAAATCGTCCAAAAAATTGATACGGTCACACCCCAGGTCATCATCGAGGCGCGGGTTGTGGAGGCCATTACGAATTTCTCAAGAGAAATCGGCTTTGACTGGGGTGAGGTCAGCCTCGGTGTGTTTGACATTCCGGGCACCAGCTATGAATTTGGTCCCACCACCTTTACGGCGAATAATATCCCCGTCAATTTTGCAGATACCGGATCGCTCGCTTTTAACCTCTTAAAAACCTCCGGGACCCCATTTTCCATCCTGGACGCAAGACTGGCCGCCGCAGAGGTCGAGGGCAAAACCAACATCGTTTCCTCACCTAAGATTGTCACTCTGGACAACAAGAAGGCCAAAATAAAGCAGGGGTTTGAGTTCCCATACGAAGAGCGCGATTCATCCGGTAATACCACCGTGCGCTTCAAAGATATCGATCTGTTACTGGAAGTGACCCCTACGGTGACCCCGGACAATCGGATTGCAATGAACATCTTTGTCACCAAGAATGAGGTTGCCGAGCAAACCCTTCAGGGGCCAGCATTGTCGACCAATGAAGCCGAAACTGAAATTTTAGTTGATGATGGTGACACGATTGTCATCGGCGGCATCCTGAAATCAACGGTCGTCTGGAGTGAACGCGGAATCCCCGGTTTACGCAGGATGGGCGTTCTGGGCTGGCTGTTTAAATTTCAGTCCGAAACCGATGATAAAAATGAATTGCTGATTTTTATAACCCCCCGTATTGTGCAGCTGGAACAAAAACGTTTGTAATGCACCGCTCACCAACCATTTGATTAAGCCTCTCAGAAGATAGCGCTTTAAAAAACAAATCCGGTCATTGAGCCTCGCTCAGACCGGATTTGTTGTTTTATAATGTATTGGAATCGGCTTTTAATTCTTAGATTTTTTCTGATAGCCCCGCTAAATTAAAGCGGGATTTCACGTCTTGATTTTATAAATTAATTGAGTTCAACAAGGCGCATTGAGCACCGCAATTTATTAAATCAGATGCGAAATCCCGACCTATGGGGCGGGGAGGAGCTTCAAAAGAGGAGCGTACACGATAGTACTCGAGCATTTTGAAGCGATTTGATGAACACCTTAATATTTATTTAAACAGATGTGAAATCCCACTTAGTGGGGTAACACAGCTATCGGGAAAAAGATTGGGATTAAAAGCCGATTCTAAAAGAGGGCTTTCACTTCCCTGGCCCCCTTCTCCGCCTGGTCCGCCAGCGAAGAGTCCGGTGCCAGCTCCACGACTTTACGGTATGAATTATAGGCCTTTTTAAACTCCAGTGCCAGCTGATACGCTTTGGCCAGTTGAAAATGAAGCGTTGGCGAATCCGGGGCTTTACGAACCGCTTTTTCCAGATTGGCCACCGCCTCCGGTATGCGACCCATGGCAATATAGGTACGCGCCAGACCCCGTAGCGCCCTGGTAAAACCGGGCTTTGCCTTTAAGGCTTCCAGATAATATTTTTCTGAAAGTTCCAGGTCTTCCTTAAAATAATAGGCATTTCCCAGGTTGGAGTACCCGAAGTGCGGGGTGCCATACAAAACATCACTGACCACTTTTTTATAATAGAAAATGGCCTGATCCCAGTCCCCTTTGCCGGCATAGGCATTTCCCAGACTGTTGATGGCCTCCCCGTAATCGGGTTTCAGGTCCAGGGCTTTTTTAAAGTGGACCACCGCCTGATCATATTGTTTTTTGTGTAAGTATACGAGCCCCACATCATATTGCAACAGATGATCATCCGCATATTTCGCTTCGGCCTTTTTAAATTCCTGCATGGCCTTTGCAATATTGCCCTGCTGCAGGTAGGCTTCGCCAACACGCCGGTAAGTTTCCGAGTCCCTTTTACTTTTTTCAGTTGTCGTAGTTGCGCAAGCTGCCAGGACAAATATTAAAAAAAACCATCCAATGCAAATTAACCCGTTTCTTTTCATTATCGATTACCTCAATTTGTTAAGTGTCTCTCACTGACGTCGACCATTTGAAAATAAGTCGGTTTTCGTAAGTGTCCGTAATTGCCCGGGGCTGGAATAATGGCGTGCTGGAATGTTGATTCTAAATGACGACACCTGGATTTTGTTTTTATTGTCAGACTCAATCCTGCAATCAACCTGACCCGCTATTATACTAAACCCATCAGACCATTACAATGTTAAAGCTTCATTTTGCACCCGCAATTGCAGCCATCCAATTGGGACGCAGCCCTTTACCGATTATCTCGCAATGCAGTTAAATGACTTGTCCCCCAGTCCCGTCCGGCGCTATTTACCGTTTTTTGAGATCCAGCAGCGCGGCAATCTCGCCGGACACCCGACGCACAAACAGTTTAAAATCATCACCGCTTAAGGGTTTGCCGGGCTCCGGCAAGTGTTCAAGGCCCTTGGGTTGAACATAAACAGGGGTGTTGATTAAATCCGAATCGGGCATGATGTTAAACTCGGGCGGAAACTGCTGCTCAAAATACATCTCCTGAAACCCGGCGAATTTAAGTGCATGCGCGGTAGATTTTATGACGGCGATATCATCTGGGGCCGTGATCCCGCGATGATTGGCCTCTACCAATCCCGCCAGCGCTTCGCCGCCGTGGGTGCAGGCAATATGCCCGTTGCGGTTGGCGGTGATTTCCCAATCCATAATGGCCTGCTCGGTAACCTCGATAAAAAAAACTCTCTGCCGGCCGGCCAGTTGATTGTATTTTTCCACCAGATGAATCACCCGCGGCATGGAAACCGGATTGCCGATCATCGCTGCCTGTGCCACGCTGGGTTTTACAGTAATGGGCTGAAATTTGCGTTTTTTACGGTCCGGCTCCAGATAGTAGCGATAGACCGGGTTGGCATGTTCGGATTGCACGCCTAAAATTTTGGGCAGCCCGCTGATCACGCCGGCTTCCAAAAATTTAATAAACCCGCTCATCACCGCGGTAATATTGCCGGCATTGCCGATGGGCAGCACCACCGCCATATTCGACACCTCATATTCAAAATCCTGAGCAATTTCATAGCAATAGGACTCCTGCCCCAGGATACGCCAGGCATTTTTTGAATTTAGAAGCGCCACGTTGTAATCTTCCGAGAGCGCTTCGACCACCTTCATGCAGTCATCGAAAACACCCGGAATTTCAAAAACTCTTGCACCGCTGCCCAATGGCTGGGAAAGCTGCTGGGGGGTTACCTTATTGTGAGGCAACAGCACCGCGGATTTAATGTGCGGCGCCAGATAAGACGCATATAGGGCGGCGGCGGCTGAGGTGTCACCGGTTGAAGCACAGATGGCCAGCACATCAGATAGCTTCCCCTTTTTTACCAGGGTGTTGATATAACTCAAAGCGCTGGCCATCCCGCGGTCCTTAAAAGAAGCACTGGGGTTTTGACCATCATTTTTAAAATAAAACTGCAGACCGACCTTTTCCTGCAAAAGGGAATTGGCTTCGACCACCGGGGTATGACCTTCGCCCAGGTACACAACCGCATCCAGCGGAATCACAGGGCCTATAAATTCGTGATACCGATAAATGCCTTTTAGGGCCGGAATGTTCAACAGTTTACGATAGTCAAATATACGCCGCCATGCCGTGCCGGCAATTTTGGTTAATCTCGCAAAATTCAGATCATGGATTAACAGGACCTGTCCGCAGTCCGGGCAAACATATATCAGCTCTTCGATGCCGAATTCATGACCACAGCCCAGGCAGCGGTAAATCAGCCGGCCCGCATGCTGCGGAAGGATTTCGGCACGAATATCACTGGGTAAATCTTCGAGTTTCACGGTTTTATTATATCCATTCCCCCCATATGGGATTGAAGTACATCGGGTATGAGAACGGTGCCATCGGCCTGCTGGAAATTTTCAAGAATCGCCGCCAGGCAGCGCCCGACAGCAAGTCCCGAACCGTTTAGCGTATGCACGAGTTCGGTGCCTTTTTTGCCTTTTCGCTTGTAGCGGATATTGCCGCGCCGGGCTTGAAAATCCTCGAAATTACTGCAGGACGAAATTTCCCGGTACACGCCTTGAGCAGGCATCCAGACCTCGAGATCGAATGTTTTGGCGGCCGAAAACCCCAGATCACCCGTACACAGTTCGATCACCTGATATGGCAGTTTAAGCGCCGCCAGTATCGATTCCGCATCCTGCAGCAAGCTTTCAAGCTCATCATAGGAGGATTGCGGTGTGGTGAATTTTACCAGTTCGACTTTGTTGAACTGATGCTGGCGGATGAGCCCCCGGGTATCTTTTCCGTATGAACCGGCTTCCGATCGGAAACAGGGCGTATAGGCTGTATAATAGATCGGCAGCTGCGCTTCATTCAAGATCTCATCCTGATGGATGTTGGTAACCGGTACTTCTGCCGTCGGAATAAGGTAGTAATCCCAGTCCTTCAGCTTAAATAGCTCCTCCTCAAATTTTGGCAGTTGACCGGTGTGCGTCATGGACTGTCGATTCACCATAAAGGGCGGCAACGTTTCCGTATATCCATGGGATTGGGTATGAATGTCGAGCATAAAATTAATCAGCGCTCTTTCCAACCTGGCACCGGCCCCGAAGTAAAGTGGAAATCGTGCCCCCGTAATTTTGGCGGCGCGTTCAAAATCGAGAATGCCAAGATTAGGACCGATCTCCCAGTGCGCTTTGGGGTCGAAGGCAAACTTTGGTGGTTCTCCTACCGATTTGATGACCGGATTTTCCGATTCATCTTTGCCGACCGGCACCGAAGAATGCGGAATATTCGGCAATCCCAGAAGGATGCTGTCGAGCTTCGCCTGGATTGCGCTTAGGGTTTTTTGCATGTCTTTAATCTTTGATGAAACAGCGCGCATCCGGATCACAACATCCTCGGCATCCTCCCCGGCCTTTTTCATAGCGGCAATCTGGTCGGAAACGACGTTACGCTCATGTCTTAAGGCTTCAAGCTCCTGTAAAATCGCCCTGCGTTCATCTTCACAGGTCTTAAACGTATCAAGATCTGCTGCCTGGCCCCGAGCCTCCAGAGCCTTTTGAACGCTGTCTAAATTTTGTCTGACGAACTTGATTTCCAGCATTTTTTTCCTTATAATAGAAGGTTGCGGGTCGTGTTGTAATTTCCGCCACTGGGGTAACCGCATAAGCGAAATACTGGCGCAATTAGCATGCCGGGCCTGTATAGTCAATGATTATTGGTGATTAAGCTCGCTGGTACTATCCGTATCTTAAAAACAATCATCGCATAACGGAGAAATCATATGGAGGAAATTCAGCTCAAAAAAAATGAACTTCGCGAAGAAATCGCCAAAACAGTTGCCGCACTCCCGGCGAAAGAAATCGCAGAAAAGACAAGCGCCATAGAAACCAGACTTTTCGATTTTGCGAACTTTCTGGAGTCAAAAATTGCGCTAATGTATGTTCATAACAACGGTGAAGTCCAAACCGGTAATATCCTCAGGCGATCATATGATTACGGCAAAATTGTCGTTTTGCCAGCCTTTAATATTCAAATACACGGCATGACCCTGCTGAAAGTAGACAACCTTGCAAAAGACTTGCAGGAAGGGCCGCGCGGTATCCTGGAGCCGGATGAGACCCGCTGCAAGGTCGTTCCAATTGAGCGCATCGACATTGCTATCATTCCGGCAATCGCCCTGGATGAGAAAGGGGGTCGGATTGGTTCCGGAGAAGGATACTACGATCGACTCATTCCCAGACTGGCAATCACCACCCGCAAGGTTGCCCTGGCCCTTGAACAACAGATCGTCCCTCAGGTTCCCGTCGAATCTCACGACCGGCATGTCGATATAATCATCACCGAAGACCGCGTGATATATAAAATCTGAGACAGGATTACTGCAACGAGTGCTGCCGGGTTCCAACCCCCTTTATAGCGGGCCCCATCAGGCCCTGTTGAATACCCCTTTTATTGCCCATCGATTTTGGGATTCAAGGCCCATTCAAGCTTCTGCAAATTGCCAACTTCACCAACAGCAATAACCGTGTCATTGGGGCCAATGATCGCCTCATAAGAGGGGTTAAACAGCATGTTGCCATCTGACTTTTTAATGGCGATGATGATTAAATTGTAGTTTTGCCGGATCCCGGAGTCCTTCAGCTGGACATTGACCAGCTCTGATGCTTGACTGACCGGAATCTCTTCCATCTGAATATCTTTGCGTTTGTGAGCAAAAGCCAGGTCTAGAAATGACGTCACCGTTGGGCGGATAATTCGATGGGCCATGCTCACCGCGCCCATTTCATAGGGGGATTCCACAAAGTTCGCACCGGCGGCGCGCAACTTGATCTTTGCCGTTGCCTGACTTGCCCGGGCCATAATAATGAGTCCAGGTGCCAGCTGTCTGGCGGTTAACACCAGAAAAACATTATCGGTATCCGTGGCCA
>CAMYNZ010000209.1 GCA_947259865.1 uncultured Desulfobacterales bacterium
ATTTGCGGTGTTTGAAATTAACAAGAAGGGTGCCGCCCTGGAAGTTGATGAAGTTAAGTTTATTAACAAGATGAACCTTTGTCAAAAGCTCCCCTTGCTCTTTTAACTCACCACCACTCCGTAGCGCCCGGTAAAGCGCCGTCTTCTCCTGAACACCCGTTTCAACGGTGCTGGGATTTAGCTGAGCGTTTTTTTGGTAGCTGTCTGGTGTGCTAACGGGTATCAGCTGGAGATTCTTTATTGCTTTGGCCATTTCAACCTCTTTCCTCTGTTTGGTGATATTAAAGCCGCGGCACCAAGATTAGCTCCGTTCAGAACCTTGCAGTTGACCGTAAAAACCAGTCAATAATGGCCGGAATTTTTTGCTGTTACAATTGTGTCCCCTCCAGGATTAACCTCCAAAATTGAAAAATGGAGATTGGCGCTCTTAAAAAAACAGGAGCATATGTATCACATTGCAAGACTATATTCAACTGTATATCAACAAAAAAGTACTTAAATCATTAATTTTTTTTATTTTTTTTTCCCGCCGATGCATACAATTTCCGATGGCAGATTTAGGTGGGTTGAATATATCAAGATGTAGTGTTTGTAACTTCCCCAAGCACCAAATAGGATACATTGCTAATTGCTATCTTTCCAAATTGCCTTTATCAAGATCAGTGTTATATTTGAAAATAACAGATGGTCGGCACTAAATCCCCCGACTTCAAAGGAGTCCGATATGATGGGTAATCAAATAAAAACCACGCTTCTTCTGGCAGTCATGACCGTTTTTATTTTGATCATCGGCCAACTTCTGGGTGGCCGACAGGGGATGTTTATAGCGCTGATTTTAGCCGCTGGGATGAATTTTTTTAGCTACTGGTACTCCGACAAACTTGTGCTGCGAATGTACCGCGCCCGAGAGGCCTCAGCGCAGCAAGCCCCTGAGCTATATAGTATAGTGGGCCAGCTGACCCGGCAGGCCGGTCTTCCGATGCCGAAACTTTATGTAATTCCCCGGGAAACACCCAATGCCTTTGCCACCGGTAGAAATCCAAAACACGCAGCCGTGGCGGTAACCCAGGGACTGCTTCAACTATTGAACCGTGAGGAGGTCCAGGGCGTTCTGGCCCACGAAATGGCCCATGTCAAAAACCGTGATATTCTGATTGGCTCCATTGCCGCGACTATGGCCGGGGCGATAATGATGCTGGCAACTATGGCCCGCTGGTCGGCTGTATTCGGCGGAGCTGCGGGCAGGGGTAACGACGATGAAGGTAGGCTGGGGTTTATCGGGTTAATTGTGATGTCCATACTGGGGCCGATGGCGGCCATGATCATC
Organism: uncultured Desulfobacterales bacterium; assembly: GCA_947259865.1. The sequence goes on from CAMYNZ010000209.1 coordinate 1,328, forward strand.
CAGATGGCCATATCCCGTTCACGGGAATACCTGGCAGACGCAACCGGCGCAGCAATGGTGGGTCGATCGGAAGGTCTGGCATCCGCCCTGGAGAAGCTCGGTGCATATTCCGCCCGGCTGCCGCTGGACGCTAAACCGGCGACTGCGCATATGTTTATCGTTAATCCCTTGTCCGGGAAAAGATTGATGAATCTTTTCTCCACCCATCCTCCCCTGGAGGATCGAATTGCAAGGCTTCGGGGAAACCGGCCAGCTGGCCGGCCAAGGCGAGAAGGATATGATCGGGGGCAATCCGAAGCAAGGAATCAGTGGGACCGGCTTTCACAATAGATTTTCGATCCGGAAGTCAAGCAGTGAAGGGTCTCCGATTTTCTGAATCTTCGGCCAGTTTCTTTCGGCAACACGTTTTTTGCTTGAGGCATAGATTACAGCGGTCGTCACTGCACATCTGGCAGGCATAACAGTCTTTACAGGGATGTTTTTTGGCGCTGCCCGCCTTTTCCTCGGGAACATACACCTTGCCCTTAAATCCGGGCATTTCGACAAATGCCATTGCTACCCCCGTTTGCCTGAATCTGTCCGCTGTAATCCGCGCAAGTTCAATGAAAATCCCTGCCGCTGCGGAGTATTTCAGATATGAATGCTTCCTGCAGAACTGATCATTATGGTTCCGATATTCGATAACATAAGGATTGATAAACGCTTTTCAATACCGGTCCGTATCATAATGAGCGTTGGTGTTACAGGGGTCGGGGCATTTTTTTCAAGGCAAGATGCCGGGTTACAACCTGCCATACCAAGCAACGGCAACTACCTTACAATTTGCCGCCTGCCGGATAATACATCCACTGTCACAAGATCCGACTCCGATTTTTGCCTTTCTTGGCGGCAGCAGCCATTTGCATTTTAAAAGCGCCCAAGCGATCAGCTTGCCTTGAAAAAAATGTCCCGACCCCTGTAATGTTCATCGTGAATAATAAAAATACGTTCCGATTGTTCTCAAGATTTTACCGGTGTCGGCAGGGCGTAATTTTTTTACCAGGATTTAACCAATCGCCCCAACAACCCACCCACCGCGGTGCATTGCAGTCCGAAGGGCAGGTACCCGGCATAGCCCAGAAGGGGCATTTCAAATACCTGAAACCGATGGACAAAAGGAATGCGGTAAACCCATCGCGCATAGCTGTAATAGTTCCACATTTCCCAAAAGAAACCGCAAATTAAAGCCGCCAGGGCAGATGATATTACCAGGCGCCAGTCCCCGCGGGCAACATCGGTTAAAACGTGAGTCTCGTTCATCAACGCCTGAAGGGAAACGATGATCAGCAGGGGGGAAATCCACAACAGTGCAAAAAGATGGTTGGGCCAGACCCCGATGCCGGCCAGTGCTATAACGGAAAAGATCAACGTGATTAAAGCCAGCAATTTTGGCCAGGGCCAACGGGGCATTGAATAATGTTTATAGCCTCTTTGGAGCCAGTCGGTTTGAAGAATCAATTCTCGCGTTCCCAGCACCGCTGGCAAAACCGTAGAAAAAGATAGGCTGGCATACCAGAAATATTCAGCAGCACTGAAGTGAGGGCTCTGGTAGTACCAATTTTGCACAAAGCGGTTCAGATATTCAAAAAACCACCAGAACACAGCGCTCAAGGGAAACAGCGACAGAAAATACCCGGGGGTGCTGATTAACATGCATTGACCGGTCCGCTGATATTTCAGGGCATTTACAACCAGGATATAAGAAATCCACAATGGCGTAAAGGTGTGGGGCTGAAAAGCGGAAAACCAGCTGAATCGACTCCAGGCCAGAATCCAAACACCAAGGCCGCAGGCCAGGCCCAGCCACCCCCACCAGGGAAATAACCTGGAAAACGGTATTCTGGTTTGGCGAAATTTGATTGATTTTACGGCGTTGATCGTCAGGGGCAGGCAAACAGAAATGATGAAAAAACTATAGCCCCCAAAAACCATCCAGAGAAACGGTTCCGGCTGCACATACAGCGTTTGGGGGGGAAACTCCAGATACCGCGAAAGCGGATGCCCGGCCAGAGCGACGCCCAATATAGGCAGCCCCAGCAGCAGGGCTGCCAGAATAATAAATTTGAAGATCACGTTTTTTAGACTGGAAATGGTTACGGATCCAGGCACAATCGTATTGCCGTAAAATTGACGGATTAATGCTTCCCTAAAAGCCCGAATATGGGAGGTCAATTGTTGCCAGAGGTCTCGCCAACCAGATCTGCCGGAACTTCACAGGTATCCGAACCGGATTTTCTGGTCTCCACATACTTGGCCGCCGCCAGTGCTGCTGTGCAGCCATCGGCAGCCGATACCACGATTTGCCGGGCGTATTTTTCCCTTAAATCGCCTATGACAAAAATACCGGGAGTATTTGTCTCGCAGCGGTTATCCGTGACGACATAGCCATCAGCATTCATTCTGGTACCGGCCGGAACCAAATTGTTATTGGGCTCAAAACCGATAAAGATAAATACCCCGTCGGCAAACTGCTCGCGTTCTTCCCCTGTCTGGGTGTCCTTTAACTCTATGGCGCACACACCGCCATCATCGGCTTTTATTGCAGTCGCTACGGTGTTCCAAAGTACCTCAATCTTGCACTCGGCAAAGACCCGCTGCTGCAAAATCATACCCGCCCGCAGGGCATCCCTGCGGTGAACGATGTAGACTTGTCCGGCCAGTTTGGAAAGATATAGTGCTTCTTCCGCAGCACTGTCGCCGCCGCCAATTACGATCACTGTTTTATTTCTGAAAAAAAAGCCGTCGCAGACAGCGCAATAGGAAACGCCTTTGCCATAATATTCTTCTTCACCGGGTATACCAAGTTTCCGGGGGCTGCCGCCAGGTGCCAATATAACCGAATGGGCCCGCAGCTGTTCGCCGTTGGCGAAACGAACACAATGAAATTCCAAACCCGGCTCCAGGGATACAACTTCCTGCGACAGGATTTCCAGGCCGTAGGATTTGGCATGCTGTGCCATTTTCATTGACAGTTCGGCTCCGCCGATATGCTCGAACCCGGGGTAATTTTCCACCGAATCAGACATTGTCACCTGCCCGCCCGGTACGGCCATTTCAATCAAGGCGGTTTTCAAAGCGGCCCGCATGGCATATATACCGGCAGACAACCCCCCAGGGCCTCCTCCTATTATTACCACATCATACATGTCACTTTCTGACATCACAAGCCTCCTCGGTCTAATTCGCTCAATTAGAGTATAAATTATCGGCGCGTACAAACACAATAAAATTTTTGAGCCCTTGGGCATTATAATTATCTTTGACGGCTGAAACAAGATGATTTTAAACACCGGTTTGATCTTGATTGACAGTTAAATATAATTTAGTAATAGTCTGCTGGTGTCGTGTCCCACAAATAAGCAACAAAATTCAGCATAAAGTTTGATCCGCCAGAGTTCTTTGGCGGATCAAACTGCTAAAATACTTTTTAAAATTATTTCTGGGACATAACATTAGCGGACAGGGTGCAGCCGAAATAAAAACCTGTCGGACATAAATCGATACGGCAATCTTATCCCGAAGCAATAATTTTTCTTCATCAAAACAACCGGCTAAGGAGGTGTCCCATTGAAAGACGGTATTTGTCCTAAATGCAAATCGAACGAGGTTTTCTGGGGGGGTGACATTATATTAAAAAGCGGTCCATTCGGTAGCAATTCCATCCCTGTGAATCTCACCTCTATGGCAGCACTCGACAATTACGTTTGCGCTCATTGTGGCTATTTGGAAAGCTACGTCTTGGACTCAAAAAAACTAAAAGAGATATCCCAGAAGTGGGCTAGAGCCAAACAGTCCGAGCCAACCCCAGAAGAGAAGGCCTAGTTTGTCATTATTGTTTGGAGCCTGAAAGGTTAGTGTCATGAAAATACAACGGGGTGCCCACCGGGTAAGAGAATTAAAGCGTTTTGGGGTGATTGCCAGGGTACTGCTCAAGCATGGTTTTGGCGATATCCTCGAACGGCTTTTTAAGCGCAGAAAAAACAAGCTGAAAAATGAAAAAACAAATGAATTCTTGACTAAGCCCGGATACCCTTCACCGCGACGCATCCGCAAAGTCCTGGAAGAATTGGGCCCCAGTTTTATAAAGCTTGGCCAGTTGATGAGCACAAGAGTCGATATTTTTCCGCCGGAATATATTGAAGAATTTTCGAAACTGCAAGATCGTGTTCCGCCGGTTCCCTTTGAGGATATTAAAAGGGTAATAGAGGAGGAACTGAAACGATCCCTGGAAACCATCTTCAAAAAAATTTCGCCCGAATCTATTGCGGCTGCCTCTGTCGCACAGGTTCACCTGGCCGAACTCAAAGGCGGTGAAAAGGCAGCCGTAAAGGTCATCCGGCCCGGGATCCATAAAAAAATTCGAGAAGATATCCAGCTGATGTATTACTTTGCCAAAAAAATCGAAAAATCGATGGAAATCGGCCGTGTATTGGGCGTCACCAATCTTGTCAAAGAATTTGAGCGAAACATTTTCAAAGAATTAGATATGTTCATTGAGGCGGGTAGTATGGAAAAATTCGCCGACAATTTCAAGGAGAGCAATGAAATTTATATACCAAAAGTTTATTGGGATTGTACGTCACGGTCCGTATTGGTCATGGAGCACATCGAGGGCATTAAATTGGATCAAGTAGAAGCCATAAAAGCACATGGAATAGATCCCGACGAAATTGCCTTGATCGGATTGCGCTCGTTTTCACGACAACTGATGGAATTTGGTTTTTTTCACGCAGACCCGCATCCGGGCAACACCATTGTGATGTATGACGGCCGGGTGAGCCTGGTGGATTTTGGTATAACCGGTTATCTGGATGAAGAAACCATGATGCAGATTGCAAATATCTTTCTGGGATATGCCGAACACGACTACGATATGGTGATGGATGCCCTGCGGGATGCAGGCTTGTTAAATGATGAGAGCATGGATCTTGATAGTTTTAGAATCGACCTAAAAGATATGAGTGAACAATTCTATGGCCGTTCTCTAAAAACCATATCCTTAAAGGATGTTTATGATCAATTGATGCAGCTGGTTATCAAATACCACATCCAGATGCCGAGAAATCTGTTGTTGCTTTTAAAAACATTTATGCAAAGTGAAGCGTTGGGCAAAATTCTAGACAGCGATGCCAGCATTCTCGAGACAACCCGGCCATACGCTACCAAACTACTTCAGCGGGGCTATGAAGCCCAGAAATTAATTCGCAGTTTCGTAAAAGAGACGCGAAGTCTGAGCGGCTATATGAAAATGTTGCC
>CAMYNZ010000210.1 GCA_947259865.1 uncultured Desulfobacterales bacterium
AACGGAGAATCTGGCAATTCTGCTCAAAACGGCGAACGTCTATATGTATCCCCAACGTCGCGGCGCATCGGTCGATTTTCAGGTTGAGATTACCGTATCTCGTTTTTTTGCGGATGCTGACGGCACGGCGATACTGGCGGCCTACTGGGCGGTAGTCGGAAAAGACGGACAAATCGTCATGTCGCGAAAAAGGTCATCCATCACCAAAAAGGCCGCGTCCAAGGAACTCGGGGCGATTGTCGCTGCTCAGAACAGAACGCTTCAGGAGTTGAGCCGGGAAATTGCCGCGGGAATTCAAAAACTTCAGTAGTTGAACAGCGTCATCTTTTACTATTCCGAAGAATCAGAGAACAAAGGCATCAATGGCAACGTAATAAAAGAACTGACAGATGCTTTCAACCTGGAACTTATCAATGCCTTCGAGGTCGGTTACTTCATCGTCTCTGAACCGGGCCCTAACGTGTTGCTCATTCGAGTCGCCATCACAGATATAAAACAGAGCAAACTGGCCTGGGATGTCGAACATAAGGTGTGTCTGGCCAGTGCTTCCAAAGTTTGTGACGAGTGCAAGAAAAAAATTGGAATAACAACTAAAAAGAAGGAATATTATTATGATGAAACACAACGCAGCAATAAGTATTTTTTTGTAGTGGTTCTGGTGATAACGGCAACTCCGGCAGTAGCGATGGACCCGATTCCCGACCAAGCCGGCTTTAGCGGGTTTATCCGGCCCGGTGCAGGGTATCTGGACATCGAGAGTAACATGGTGGCCGAATTTGCCAGTTTTGAACTTTCGGACGATCCTATCAGTTCGAGATTTGATTCACCCGATGGTGAATCCACGGGTATTTTCCTGCTGCCGTTTAATGTGGCTTATACATTTAGCAACTTAAAGACCCAGGTGTTTCTGGGAACCCAGTTGACCGACCTGGTCCGGTTCGATCTCACCCAGCAACTCGGTGTCAAACAAGAGATCGGTGGCCTGGGGCTTCTGCAGGTCGTCAGCGCCACGGCCGGCGTGTTTTTTCGCTGGTAGGCCGGCAGTGGCTCCCACACGAAGCCTGGATGTTGAGTTCGTTTTTGATGATCTGTCTGTCATGGATTGATGAAAAAAAGTATTATTGGACCCAAAATGCCGAATACATTTGCCACAAATTTCAACAATTCTGAGGTGGTAAATTTCACTGAGAAGAATAGTGCAGCAGGGCACGACCCAGATAAATCATCCCCATCGAGGAGGTCTGAAGGGGATAAGGGCACGAAGAGATCACATTGATTAGAGAGGAAAGTGGCAGCAGGACTGGCTTGGGCTAAGATCTGGTATATAAGCACCTGGTTTAGGACGCCATCCCGCTAGCCTCGACCGTTTCGCTCATATAAACGAAGGTTGATAGGACGCTAAACGGTAGGATTTAGCTGACGAGACTATGGCGACACCTCGATTTATTTTAGGTGATAGCAATGGTTGAAATTCTGACTGTTATTGTATGCGTCAGTCTCGGGGCGGCGCTGGCAGTGCTGTGGATTGGAGGCAGGATTCTGGCAAAGCCGCCCTGGCAAGATTAAGGCGCGTGAGATCGCTTTCTGGCGACTTTACTGGACGAAGAAGGGTTCATGAAAGGACTTTATCATGAAGAGATACTTTAAATTGACAAATATGCTGCTGGTACTTGCATTCGCTGCGGGCACCGTCATTGGGCCGAATTCCGCTACGGCAGGCACCGCGGCAGAAATTAACCGGAACGTCAAAAGCGCCCTGAAGAAACTCTTTGCAAAATCCGCTTCAGCCAAGGCTCTGGGTAAAAGGGCCAAAGGCATACTTGTTTTTCCAAGCATCGTCAAGGGAGGCTTTGTTGTGGGAGGCCAACACGGTGAGGGCGCTCTCCTCAAGGGGGGAAAGACCAGTGGGTACTACAACACCATCCAGGTGTCGTATGGTCTGCAGGCTGGCTTACAGAAATTCGGTTATGCAATATTTTTCATGACCGACTCGGCCATGAAACCGCTAGACAAGAGTGACGGTTGGGAGATTGGGGTCGGCCCAAGCGTCGTCATTGTCGATGCCGGGGCAGCCTCATCAGCGACAACGACAACCTTACGAGCAGAGGTCTATGCCTTCTTCTTCGATCAGAAGGGACTGATGGCTGGACTCGGGCTTCAGGGCACAAAAATCACTCGGATTACCCCAGATCAATAATGGTTTTGCATCGAGAGATGCCGCTTTATTCAGTATTCAACGAGCTGTTGCCCAAATCCCTTTTGGCTTTGTCTAAAACCTTTTTGATTCCCGCCCACCGGCGGGATTGTATGCACTTTGAAAACTCGTCCCGCTTGACAGCGGGCCTCAAACAGGTTCAAAGCGCTGATCTTCCACTTCGCTGAGATTGATGAACGTAAACGCTTTAATAACCGCTCAAAATGATTTGGGCAACAGTCCGTCAAGATGTGACAACATTTTTCACCCAGGAGGGGATCATGAATTTTTTCAAGACAACCTTGATCGGGGGGATTGTGTTTCTGATCCCGATAACGATCTGCGTTCTTATTCTCGGCAAGGCACATAAAGTAATGGTCCGGGTGGCGACGCCGCTGGCTGAGTGGCTGCCGCTCGACACTATCGGCGGTATCGCGAAGGCCAACCTATTGGCCGTTATCGCCATCGCCGTGTTTTGCTTCATGGCGGGTCTCCTGTCCAAAAGCCTTCTCGCCTCGCGATTGGTTGAATCGTTGGAGTCCGGTTACCTTCAATCCGTGCCGGGATATGCGTTCATCAAGGGATTGATCGGGGGAGTGATCGGCGATGCTGAGGAAAATCAACTGGCTCCCGTCCTGGCAAGGTTTGATGACGTCTGGCAGGTCGCCTTTCGAGTGGAGCGCCTTGCCGACAGTAGAGTCGTTCTCTTCATCCCGGGAGCACCAGATCCGTGGTCGGGCTCTCTCTTGATCATGAGCGAGGAACGTATTCAGCCGCTTGACAGAACAATGTCGGCGGCAATTCGAAATCTCAAGACACTGGGGCAAGGATCGAGTGAATTGCTATCGGCCGTGATCATAGACGAAAAGGTAGAAAAACCTGACACCTGAAACCTGCTTGCCACGCCGTAGCTCGGCAGAGGGCAGGCGGGACACCTGAAACCATTCAACCCTGACCCCCTGGCGGACAAGCCCTGAACCCTGATAGCGTGGAGGTCAAGTTGATTACGAAATTACTGGCTGGCTAAATAATTGTTGCGCTCTCAAAGCCCCGCATAGCTTGCCGATACGGAGCTTTATCCCTTTACGAGGTTTACGAAAGTGCAGGCTGTACCAAAAAGACAAGCTTATCATGCTTTCTGCTGGATTTTGATGCCGGCGTTGGTGCTGATTGCGGTATTAAGCAGCTGCTTATTGCTGGCTAACATTTCATACGCAGAAGAACAATTTGGCAACACTGCTCAAACACTCGCAAAAACAAAAACCTCCGACCCGGTTAGCGCAGATAAGTCGACATCCGATACACCGATAGACAAACCGGGTGAATCCCAAAAACCGCCTTCCCCCACAACATCCAAGCCCGTTGCCAAAGAACCCCTGCTCGCTGAATCAGAACAGTGGCAAAACCAGGTTGAAGAACTGATAGATCAGATTAATAAGGGCGAAAAATCATCAGAAGATGCGGATGCACTTTATCATCAACTTTCTAATGTTCTGCGCCAGAAACGTAAAAAACTACGACAAGCGCTACGGTCAGCACGCTCTCCATCAGACTTGGTGCAAGAAAAAACGCAGCCAGGCATTACGAAACAAGCCGAAAAAACAATTCGAATAGAAAGCCGTCCCCAACCCGGTACGGTAGCGGATCTGCATGCCACTATGGTTAGCCTTTACAGCGTGCGCGATAAACTTCTTCAAGTAGTCACGCCCAGCCTAAGAGAACAGGTAACAGGAACAGGTATTGCCGGCATGAGTAAATTAAAAGGCGAAATGGAATTTATGCTGCTTCATTTACGCTTTCATGCCATGGCAATCCCACAACTTGGCCCGCAACTACTGAATCAACTAACAGCCGCACCCGCGCCTGTCATTTGGAATTTTTTGAAAATCCTATTTGCCTTGTTTCTATTTCACTGGTGGCGGAAAAGGGCGCCCGGTGGATTGTTGAAGTTACGCGCACGTATTTTAGAAATTAAACCGCGAACGCGTAATAGTATTCGGGTCGCACGCAGTGTTTGGTATCTGGAGCAAATCCGCCGCCCCTTAGAATGGATTATACTCACATCGATCATCTTTGATGCTATCTTTGTCCCTTCATTGGCGGTTATCGAACATTTTTGCCGCATTATTATCATGTGGGTTTTGTATGCCTGGCTCGTCGTTGCAATCATTCACACAATTGCGTCACGCGGTGTTGCGGATTTTTCGAGCAACAGATCCAGGTTGCGACTGCGCACACTGAAATTATTTGCGGCCTGGCTGGTTTTACTGGGCTTAGATCTTGAATTGGCAGAAACCTATACCGGTCAAGGCACTATCTATGCAAATTTGTGGTTACTATTTAAAATTCTATCTGTACCGGTTTTCATTTTGATATTAGCTTGGTGGCGATCTGAAATTTTTCGAAAATTGGAGAATCTGCCCGTTATTCCGGAATGGGTTGAAAAAGTACTGCTAAAAAGAAAAGGCTTGCGTAGCTACGTTTATGCACTAATTGGCGGTTTATATTTATTTATTCTTAACATCCGCCAGGTCAGTTTACGGCAACTTGCGAAATTCGAAAGCGGCAGAGAAATTATTGCCGGTCTTCTTGGGCGAGAAGTTGCTCGAGAGTTCGAGCGGCATAAACAAACCGTTGACGGTGATCCGATTAGCGAACAATTAAGAGAACAACTGCTATCCCGCGATGGAAAGATTCTGGAAAAAGTTTTCATCAATGAAATAAAACGAATAGCTGAAAGAGTTGAGTTCAGGCGTGGCGGTATCATTGGCGTTGTCGGTGAGCGAGGTTCTGGCAAGAGTTTTCTTTTGCGGCAACTCGCGGCAAAATTTCAAGATAAAGCCATCATTATTCACTGCTCTCTTCAAGGTTTTGACGATATTAAAAAAGGGTTGGCACGCCAATTCGACATCACTGAAAACCAGGTCACTTCAGATAAGCTGGCCGAACTTATAAATTCGCGCGATCTGCATTTTATTGCCTTTGATGATGCGCACCGATAAGTCCGTCCTAAGATGGGCGGGCAAGCGCAACTTAGCCGTTTGACTGAATTTACCATACAAGTAAAATCCAGCATTACCTGGTTAGCCGCCATGGACAAACCTGCCTATCAATATGTGCAAAGAGTTCGTTCCGATCGAGCCATGCTGGAAGATTTAATAGACCTGCCGAGATGGACACAAGAGCAAATTAGCGAACTCATTGAGTATCGTTGCATGCAAGCCGGTATTGCACCGGATTTTAGTCAAATAGTTATTCCACACCAATTTGATGAAACAGATTATGAAACATTGGAGGAGCGTAATCGCTCAGGTTTCTACCGCATATTATGGAATGCCGCAGGCGGCAACCCCAGCGTGGCGCTTCGATTATGGGCGGATGCATTAGCGGTAACGGTGGATGACCACATCGTGGTTCGGCACCTACCTCTCGAACTTGCCACCGGTCAATTAGAAGTTGCCAATTTATCTGTATTACTCTTACTTCGAGTGATTGCACAATCGGAAATGTCGACCACCAACGACATCAGTGAAAGCCTGCAACTACCATTTGGCGTTGTGTCCAATGCAATTCGTGTCGCAATGATTCGCGGATGGATAGAAGAAATCGACGGCTACTATCGAATTACATGGCGATGGTTTAGAGCCATCAATCGTGTACTTGCGCGCCAAAACCTTTTGGACCGCGAATTTTTTCAGGAGACTCATCCATGAAAAATAGTAATGTCATATCAATAGTTGCCCTATCAATGTTTTTGTTATTAATCAACACTGCAGCCCTGGCTGAAGAGCCAGCCACTGATAGTGGAATAGACAATATTACTATTTTACTTCATATGATACGCTGGACAGGAGTTGCCGCTTCGGTTTTAGTTATTGCTGGTGCCTGGTTGTTCTTACGCATCTTAAACAATGTTGTCCTGCATTTGGGTAATACATTCGCTGAGCGTCGATTGTTGCTGCAAAAACTCAACGCTTTTTTACGCTTTGGGGTCTATTTATTCACTGTTGTTCTTGTTGTATTACTCAGTTTTGAATTTAGTCGTGAAGTACTGGCCATTGTAGGCGGTGGTACAGCCATAGCGGTCGGCTTCGCAGCCAAAGATCTTGTTGCTTCTTTGGTGGCTGGTATTATGATTATTGTCGACCGCCCTTTTCAGGTGGGTGATCGTGTTAATTTCGGCGGCCAATACGGTGACATCATCAGTATTGGGCTTCGATCCGTTAAATTGCAAACACTGGACGACAGCACCGTCACCATACCCAACAACATGTTTCTCAGCGGCATTACTTCTTGCGGAAATTATGGCGTATTAGACATGCAAGTAGTTATAGATTTTCACATTGGCATGGATCAAGATGTTCTCTTGGCCTGTGACTTGATCCAGGAGGCTGCCGCCACAAG
>CAMYNZ010000211.1 GCA_947259865.1 uncultured Desulfobacterales bacterium
TGAAACCCGATTATGCCGATGCCTACAATAATCTGGCCAATGTTTTGCGAAAACAGGGCGACTTAAATCAAGCGGCCGCTTTTTATCAAAAAGCGCTTCAACTTCAACCGGATGATGCCGTTGCTTTTAATAACCTCGGACGCGTCTACCGTGAAATGGGTCGGTTTAAAGATGAAGTGGACTGTTATCAGCACGCTTTAGGTGTCGATCCGGATCATGTTCAAACCTATTTGAATCTGGGTAACGCCTTACAATATCAAGGCGAATTGGGTCAAGCCATCGGCTGTTATCAAAAAGCCCTGAAAAAAAAACCTACCTATGCCGAAGCCTATAACAACTGCGGAACTGCGCTTTTGACCCAGGGAAAATTAAACCAATCGCGATCATGCTATCAGAAGGCGATCCAATACAATCCGCAATATGCCGATGCCTATAATAATTTAGGCAATGTTTTTCATAATCAAGGTCAATTCGAAGAAGCAATATTCTGCTTTCAAAAAACGCTGGAAATTAACCCGGATTATATCAAGGCCCATGACAACCTGTTGTATACCTTGCACCATATCCCGTCTGTCGATTCACAGCTTCTGTTTGAGGAAGCAAAAAAATGGTGGCGTGACCAGGCGGCCCTTTCACAAGACAGAAAACCCCATCCTAAATCCACGCGGGATCCCAGCCAACGATTAAAAATAGGGTATGTGTCTCCTGATTTCAGAGAACACTCGGTCAGTTATTTTTTTAGGCCGTTGCTTGAATTTTGTGACCCCAGTTCTTTTGAGATTTTTTGCTATTCAGAGGTTAATCGCCCGGATAATATCACAGCCCATATCAAAGCACTCAGCAATCACTGGCGGGACACTGTCTGGTCAAGTGATGCAGCGCTCGCAGATCGCATCAGACAAGACGGTATTGATATTTTAGTAGACCTGGCCGGTCACACTTCCGGAAATCGTCTGTCGGTCTTTGCCCACAAACCGGCGCCGGTCCAAATGACCTGGCTGGGGTATCCCGGTACTACCGGACTGCCGGTCATCGACTATCGTGTTACGGACGATATCTGCGACCCCCGCGGGGGATCGGACCTATATCACAGCGAGGGCCTGATTCGCCTTCCAGACGGTTTTCTGTGCTACGATCCGCCGGTTATCGCCCCGGATGTTTCCGATCTGCCGGCTCGCAAAGAAGAACGCATTTCATTTGGTTCGTTTAACAACCTGCCCAAGATAAATGAACGGGTCATTGCCCTGTGGTCACAAATCCTGCGCCAGGTGCCCGGGTCCTGCCTTAAGCTTAAAAGTAAACAGTTGGCGGATGAACACACCCGGCAGCGTATTTGGCATTTATTTTCTTCACAGGCAATCACATCCGAACGTGTTATTTTAATGCCGCGGGTATCTTCCACTGCCGAACATCTGGCGCTGTATCATCAGATTGACATTGGTCTCGATCCGTTTCCTTACAACGGTACCACCACCACCTGCGAGGCATTGTGGATGGGGGTTCCGGTGATCACTCTGGCAGGAGAGCGTCATTCGGCCCGGGTGGGGGCCAGTATTTTAACGCGCGTCGGGTTAACCGAAATGATAGCTGAGAGTCAAGAACAGTATGTGCGAACAGGTATGGAACTTGCAGCGGATCTTGATCGATTGGCACAGCTTCGAGCCGGACTGCGCACGCGCATGCGATACTCCGTGCTGTGTGACGGTAAGTCTTTTACGCGCGCCATGGAGGATGTATTCCAAAAAGTTTGGCAGAATTGGCGCCAAACGGATTCAGGTCTAAAGTAAGTTTGCAAAAATTTTTGAATAAATTCACAGGAAGGCGATGCAGAAAATGTTTAAAACCAATACCCCCCCCAAATACACAGTTTCGGCAATTGTTTCCGCCTATAATTCTGAACGATTTATCCAGGAGCGTCTTCACAATTTGATGGATCAAACCCTTTACCGGGAAAACCAGCTTGAAATTATCGTTGTAGATTCGGGTTCCCAACAAGCTGAAGGGCGGATCGTCACAGAGTTTATGAAGCAATCTGATCACATCGTATATGTGCGCACCCCTGAAAGGGAGTCTGTTTACGGTGCCTGGAATCGAGGCATCCGGCTCGCAAGCGGAAAATACATTATCAACGCCAATGCGGATGACCGCTTTGCCGGGGATGGGTTGGCGCGGATGGCCGATACGCTGAGTACCCATTGTGATGTATACGCAGTTTATGGTGACTGGTTGCAAACCGAGCTTGGAAATGACCGATTCGATTCAGACACCGAAAAAGCACTTTTAAGTTATCCGCAATTTAATCCTTTACTTCTTTTCCACAGCCAGACAACCTCCCACGCACCCTTAATTCGCAAAGCGGTTTTCGAAACTATGGGTCTTTATGATGCAGGCTTCGAAATTTATGGCGACAGAGAGTTTATGCTGCGATTTTCGGTCAACGGATTTAAAGCTCAAAAAATTCCGGTAGTCGTGGGATTGTATTTTAAAAACCCAAAGGGGTTGGAGTTTTGTGGAAAAGGCTCCGGGGAAGATGAATTCAAAAGAGTGCTCGATCGGTTTTTGTTACCGGAATATTTTGTCAGGTTATTTGGTCGCCAAGAAATTCCAGGGGATGAGGATCTGGCCCAAATGTATGCCCGGGCCGGCGACGATGGGAAAGAATTTTTCAAAATAGACGACAAACCGGTTAGCAACTTCGGGACGGCGGGGGTTTTATTTAGTAAAGCATTAGAATTTGATAAATTCCATGTTAATTCTCTAAACAACCTTGCCATCATCGCCTGCATATCCGCAAACCCCAGCAGCGGGGTTGAATTGTTTGAGAAGGCACTCGAAGCTTGCGGGCCGGATCAAAGTGCAGACTATAAATGGTTTAATACCCTTGTCGGCGAAAATCACAAACAAAAGGAAATCGCTATGAAATCTCCACAGCAAATGTATCCGGACATCCAGACTCATATCAGCACAGGCAGATATAGTGAGGCAATTGCAGAACTGCAACAGTTTCTGCAAGCTTACCCGGGCAATGCCCTGGCTCACAATGACCTCGGAGTATTATTTTATCAGCAAGGCGATAAGGAACAAGCCCTGACCCATTATGAACAGGCTTCCAAACACCAGCCTGAAAATATTACCTTCCAGAAGAATCTGGCCGATTTTTACCATGTTGAATTGGGTCGGGTTGAAGACGCTTTACGGATTTATGTTGGTGTCCTGGAGTCTGATCCGGAAGATGTCGAAACCCTCTTAATCACGGGTCATATATGCGTGGCCCTGCAGAAATTCAAAGATGCCAAAGCCTTTTATCAGCGGGTGCTGGAAATCCAGCCCTGGCATGCGGATGCTGGACAGAATCTTGCTAAACTTCAGGAAATTCTCGACCACAAAGATACCCCGCGATCCGTTGAAGAAATGTACCAAGCAGCGCAATCGGCCACAAATGAAGGACGGAATGAAGCGGCCATTCAACAATTAGAAATGCTGCTGGAATCATTTCCTGATTTTGCAGCGGCCCATAATGATCTGGGTGTTTTGTTCTACCAGGCCGGCGAAAAAGCTCAGGCCTGTGAACATTATCAAAAATCAGCCCAACTTGAACCGGCAAATATAATATTCCAGAAGAATCTGGCCGATTTTTACAGCGTTGAAATGGGTGAATTCGAAAAAGCGATGCAAATTTATATTCGAGTGCTCGAAAGTTTTCCTGCAGATATCGAATCTTTTATGGCCATCGGTCTCATATGCGAGGCCCTGCAAAAACCTGAGGATGCAGTTGTTTTTTATAGTAAGGTTCTTCAAATCGAACCCTGGAATGTGGATGCCAAGCAAAAACTCGACCGGTTGAATGTAACCCGGAAGGCCATCTAGTCCTGGTCCGGATTTAATTAGAACGTATCTCCACAACTCCAATGTAATCCCTTCTTCTTCAGCCGGGCTAAACCCTGTATTTTATCAGTACCTTGTTAAAAGAGTCATTAATATCGGTATATTAAATTATGAAAAATTATCCAGCCATGGTTACATTGTGCATGATCACCAAAGACGAAGAACGGTTTATGGCACGGTGTTTGAGCAGTGTGCGTCCGGTTGTTGACGAAATCATTGTTGTTGATACCGGATCGGCTGATAGGACCCGGGAGATTGCCGGATTGTTTGATGCAAAAATTTATGATTTCAAATGGACCGGAGACTTTTCCGCAGTCAGAAATTATTCGATTACAAAAGCGTCCGGGCGCTGGATTTTTTCTTTGGATGCAGATGAAGTCGTTTCCCAAGATGATCACAGCCTTTTTAGACGCCTGGTTCGGGACATGACGCCGGGGCCGGAAGCGTATTCGTTTGTTACCCGAAACTACACACTCGATCCCAGCCTGATAGGTTGGGTCGCCAATGATGGCAAGTACCCCTGCGAAGAAGCCGGCTGCGGTTGGATTGCCACCGAAAAAATCCGATTATTTCCCAAACATAGAAGCATTCGATATGATTATGCTGTCCACGAAATGGTCGAACCGTCGATCCATCGTGAGAATATAGAGATACGCAGCTGCTCTATTCCGATTCATCACTATGGTCTTTTGGTCAAAGATAAAAACAATCTAAAAATGCAGACATATTACCGTATGGGCAGAGAAAAACTGGATTCCCTGGGCGATAATACTGTTGCGCTTTATGAGCTTGCCGTCCAGGCCGCCATTGTTGGTAAAACCGCCGAAGCCGTAGAGCTGTGGGAAAAATTTACAGCTCTCAATCCCGATAGGCCCGAGGCTTACGTCCATCTATCAACCGCATATTTCCAGCTTCAAGATTATCGTTCGGCGGTGAAAGCCGCCCAAAAGGCGCTCAAACTTAATCCCGAAATGAGGGAAGCCGTTTATAATTATTGCCTGTGTGAGTTGGTCATCGGAGATATCGGGATTCCCATTCGGTCTTTAACACGTCTGCTGGATAAATCCCCTGAATTTCTACCGGCCAGATTTATGCTGGCGGCGGCAAATATCTGCGCCGGCAATAATCGAGTGGGTCGTAAAAGCCTCGAGAATTTAAAGCAGACAGAAATAGGATCCAGCCTTATAGCGACCGTGAAGGACCTTGCAAAACGACTGGTTGATCAAAATAGATCAGATTATGCCCAATCACTGCTTGAATCGGTAGTGGGGGATGATACCTGCAACCCTATGTGATTAAATCAGGTTGCGATGTCTCGAAAGGTTTAGCGGCATTGTCGATAAAATAGATTCCTAAACGCCGAGAAAAAATTTGCGAATAAAATAGGCCTCATGTCAGAGGCCTTTTTTATTGACAGCAACACAGGAAAGTTTGCTTTGTTGAACTGTGAGCCGTTTAACCCGCTTATAAATTCTCCGGTTGCAGGGGCGTCTTTTACCCGTTATAGGATATCGGGTATTTGTGAACACCGGTGTATGACTAACGTGCATCCGTCGGTTTATGGCGCAGACCGGCGGCGATATTATTATTGATGTTGATAACAATGGTGAGTTTCTCCGGTGATGCATCCGCCATGGTTTCAAAGATGCGTCGATCGACAAATGCACTTAATTGCAGCAAATTCGAGCGCAACTGACTGTCGAGGGGATTGTCCGCCTTGTTCAGTTCCCCCTGAAATATACTCCACACCAGTTGGTTGAATTTAAGTGCTTCGTGAAGTCTCTCATCTCTGTCATCAGCATCCCAGTTTTCCTGGCAATCTTTGAGTTTGCGAGCCGCTTTGGTGAGAACGGCTGCTTCGACTTCCCGACCCGACATGGTTGTTTTATTAACATTTTCGTAGGTTTGCAATGAGCTACTGTACACGGCTAATTACCTCCTGTTCATAATTACAAAGTTTTTGAGCCAATTTCAGGGCCTGGTAATATCTACCACTGACGATATGTTCACTGATTAGATCAATATGGGCAACCGTGTTTGGAACCGCCTTTATCAGATCTTTTACCAGTGTCCAGTAAGTTTTTTGGTGTATTTTCAGATTTTCCTCATCAATGTACATCAACTGAATGACAAAATATATCCGTCGGCAAGGGGAGTTGGCTTCCTTTTCGCTCAATATGTCTTTTTCACGAAGAATAGGAACTTTGTTTTCAATGATCAGATTACAACCCGTGCTGTTGGCATTTGTTACTACCGCAGCGCCCAGAATCATTTTTTCTTGGGGTTTCAAGGTAATTCTCAAGGTCATTGTATGCACCCCTTGTGTGGCATTCGAGCATTATAGATCGAAGTATATTCACATTGCAGGAAAAGCGAGTTTCCTTTTACCGGAAGTGTTTGAATTGTTTAAATTGGGCTTGGAGGGGGCCAAACCCGCCCCCTCCAATTTTGACTTCAGCTCAAAATTTCTGCAGCTAAAATGTCGCTTGGATTAAAACAACCTCAATACACCCTGGGCCGCCTGGGAAGCCAGGCTCAAAGATGTCGTACCCAGTGCCTGTTGGGTCTGGAGCATCAGCATGTTTGCCCCTTCCTCGTTCATGTCGGCATTGGTCAGGTTAGCAGCACCATCTTTGAGCACGTTAATCATCCCCGAGGTAAAATCCTGCCGGGTGGTGACGATGTTCAGCTTGGTGGACAGGTTCTTTGCACTTGTCCTCAAACTGGTTGTGGCGGCGTCAAGATCTGTAATTGCCGCGCTCATTGCCGTGGCAGACGCCCAGGAGCCGGAAGCGGCATCAATACTCAGACCACCGGATGAGCCCGCAAAACCGGCCAGCGTGAGTTTGGAACCCGCGTCGGCGTCAAAGGTTACGACTAATGATTCACCCGTTCCGTTGACCAGATTGATACCCTTGTAGCCGGAATCGCTAGCCAGGTTGTCGATTTGGGTCAGCACGCCATCGAAATCCGCGGACAGGGTCGCCTGGGTAGCGGTGTCGCCCGAAGACTGGGCAGACTGAACGATAGATTTGGCGGCAGCAATAAGGGACGTGATGGCTTCCACTCCCTCGTTGGCTGCTTTCACCGTTTGAATGGCTTCGCCCATTTCGTCCTTACGGGCAGTAAGATCGGCTGCACGCTGCTCGTGCCCCAGTGAAGCAAAGAAGGCCACCGGATCATCAAGCGCCGTATTGATCTTTCTACCTGTGGACAGACGCTTTTGGGTGATTTCCAACAGCTTGCTGGTTTGCTGCAAGCTGAAAAGGTTTGCTCGCATTCCGCCTGTTAGTTGAACTTGGTCCATAGCCATGATTTTTCTCCTTTTCTGGTTTATTTTTTTGGCGTTCTTGCCAAATTTCTGGTAGAAGGGCTTCTTTGCGTCGACATTCGCCACATCTACTTTCGCAAGGCATTTAACGGCCTTTGTTTTGTACTGAGGCCTCCTTCCGGACCGTTTGTCTGCCTACAATTGCCTTATCGGGTATCTTCCCCAAAACTTTAGAAATTTTTTGGTGGTACTGGCGTGGTAAAATCGTTGCCCTGGATAAGCGGCTGTTATAATATCGCTTTTAACCTAATCAAGACCGTGTAAGCTGTGAAGGGCGGTTGAAGGCCTGCCCCAATAAACGGAGACGCCGCACCGGTTTGCAAGCAGGTCGATAAATGCACGGGTGTGCTCTTGTCGTTTGCAATTCATCAGCGCTAAATTTGCAAATTGCAAATCATGCTGTTGACAACCATGGCATCCGGACGGACAGACTAGGGTGAGGGTACTTGGGAATCTTTTCTTCGGATTATGATTGCAGGGTCTTCGATAAATGGTTCCGGCTGCTGAATTAATTTGCATATTGCAATTGACCCTCCTGATTTTTGACACCGGATGACTGCAAAACAGGGTTCTCATTTTATGTATTCGTATAGCCCCTGCAACCGCCAAAACTACGGATAACTGAAACTTCCACAAGATATGGTATTTTAAATTTTTCGACTCCCTTTATTTTGTCTCAAAAAAATTAATGTCATTAACTTTGGCAGATTTTTTGATCACATCCGGCCCTGAATACCTTATGTGGCACGAACCTTGCTGTAGGAATGCCCCGTAGCCGACGCAACCGATTGCTAGCAGCATCAGGTTCACAGCCAGGGGAATTGAATTGTCCAAAAAAACCGCCAGTAAAAAATCTTCCTCCCATGACGCTTTGGAATCAGAAATTGCTGCACCTGCAGGTGACGTGAAAGGCCGCTGCGCCTTTAACGGCATCATTGGCCAAAGCCAAAAGATGGGTGAAGTCTTCGGCCTGATTGAAAAGGTTTCCGATTCGGACAGCACCATCATCATCACCGGTGAGACCGGAACCGGCAAAGGGCTGGTGGCCCGGGCCATTCATCAAACCTCTCGCCATCAACTGTGGCGCTATACCTGAAAATCTACTGGAAAGTGAACTTTTCGGACACGTCCGGGGCGCCTTTACAGGTGCAACCTCTTCCAAAACCGGCAAGTTCGAGCGAGCTGACGGCGGCACCGTTTTTCTGGATGAGATCGGCGATATGAGCCCGGATCTTCAGGTTAAAGTTTTAAAAGTACTGGAAGAAGGTGAATTTGAACAGGTTGGCGGGATCAAAACCGTAAAGGTGGATGTCCGCATCATTGCCGCCACCCACCGGGACCTTGAAGAAGCCGTTCAAAAAGGTTGCTTTCGTGAAGATCTATACTATCGCCTTTATGTCATCCCCATGATGCTGGCGCCTTTAAGAGATCGCAAATCGGATATTCCCCTGCTCACAGACTATTTTCTGCAACAGACCAACTGCAAAAATAAGCGCGGTGTTGCCGGTATAAGCGCCGTTGCCATGGCGGCTATGATGAAATATTCCTGGCCCGGAAATGTGAGGGAATTGAAAAATTTGGTAGAAAGACTGGTGGTGCTGACGGGCGACGGGGAGATCGGTGCCCATGATCTTCCGGATAGACTGAAAACCGGCAGCACCGTCCGTAACCCCCAGATGATCGAAATTTCAGACGACGGCATATGCCTCAATAGCGCGGTAACCGAGTTTGAAAAAGCGCTCATTTTGCAGTCTCTGGAAAAGACCCACTGGGTTAAAAATCGCGCTGCCAAGCTGCTTCAGCTAAACAGGACCACCCTGGTTGAAAAGATCAAAAGACACCGCCTGAGCCAGTGTTCGATATAAAAATGGGACTGCCGGCGTCAATGTGATGACAGTCAACAGATGAAATTTGACGAAATTGCCCTATCCTGAAAGGGCAAATCTTAAGCGCTAGAAATCATACAATAATTTGCCCGGGTTTATTATTGGGTCCCAGAGTGAATTTCAAAATTACCTCCTCCTAGCCTGCCTGCAAAACACACCCAGATTAATTTACGGCAGCCGCAGCAGCCTCCAACGGGTGCCCAAAGCACCTGTTTGATGGTAATTGACAATCCCAATTCATGACTTTTCCGGTGGGTCGTATAAAGGTCTTTGGCTGGAGATGGATTCCGAACAAACTCCGGTTAATTTTCCGCTATGGCATGATATTTGAAATATCTGTTGTCTTCGCTAAATTTGGGGTCACCAGACGCATTGAAGAGGGTTTGCAAATATTACAATCGGATTCAAGCCCGGACGTCTGCATTACGGATGACTAAAATCCATGGAGTAATTCGGCATGCCTAAATTACCGATATTGGTTGTTGACGACGAAGCCGAGATGTTGACAACCCTATTGCGCACACTACGCCGCCGTGGGTTTTCTGCTGAAGGTGCTTCCAATGGTGCAGCAGCTTTGGAGCTTTTTCAGAAAAAATCCTTCAGTCTGGTCATCACCGATTTCAGAATGCCGCAAATGTCGGGAATCGAGTTGCTGCGCAATGTAAAAAAACTGACTCCTGACATTCCGGTCATAATGATTACCGGTTTCGGTACCGTCAACAATGCCGTTGAAGCCATGCAGCAAGGAGCTGCCGACTATCTTCTCAAACCTTTTTCCAGTCAAGCGCTGCAGGCATCGATTAAAAAGGTCGGTATACGGCCCAACGGTAATGGAAAATCAAAATCGGAGCCTGCCGGCAGTGGCATCCGTACCGCCGGCAAAAAGATAATCAGTGAGGATCCAAAACTGATAAACCTGTTGACCATGGCCAAACGTGTGGCGCCGAGCAAAGCTACCGTTTTGATCCAGGGTGAAAGCGGTACCGGCAAAGAATTGTTAGCCGCCTACATTCATCGACATAGCAGTCAATGTCAAAAGCCATACGTAGCCGTAAACTGTGCGGCACTGCCGGATACTTTGGCGGAGAGTGAGCTTTTCGGCCACGAAAAAGGTGCTTTTACCGGTGCGGTGGGCCGCAAGACCGGTAAGTTTGAATTGGCGGCAGATGGAACGCTGGTTATGGATGAGATCAGTGAAATGACCCTGCCGCTTCAGGCCAAAATATTGAGAGTTCTTCAGGAAAGACAAATTGACCGGGTCGGGGGCGGGCAACCCATTCCGATTGATGCCCGCATAATCGCCATCAGCAATATTGATCTTAAAACCGCCGTCAAAAACCGGACGTTCAGAGAAGATTTATTCTTTAGGGTCAATGTCGTTCCGTTGACGCTGCCGCCCCTGCGGGAAAGAAAATGTGATATCCCGCTTCTGGCCAACCACTTTTTGGCCATATTCGGCGCACGTAACCGCAAAGAAATGAGCGCAATTTCCGAAGATGCCATGGCCATGCTAATCAACCGTAGCTGGAGAGGAAATATCAGAGAACTGGAAAATGCGATTGAAAGGGCGGTGCTGCTGGGATGCGGGCAAACGCTTCAGCCTGCAGATCTTCTATTGGATGACATTGGCAGCAATCAGCAGTTTGCAGACGGGCATACCACCATGGCCAGCGGCCAAACGGTCAAGGAGATGGAAAAGCGGTTGATTTTTGAAACTTTAAAAGAGGTCAATGAAAATCGGACCCACGCGGCCGAATTGCTGGGAATCAGCATCAGAACCCTCAGAAACAAATTGAGAGAATACCGGCAGGAGAATGTGCCCGGTGTATGATCGATCACCACCATAAATCAACCCCGGCGCTTTTTGAATCTCCGGTTGTGACGACTGTATCGCACGGCCCAGGTTGATTCAAAACGACGTGTTCACACACCGGATGCAGGCCGCGGTAGGGTAAAGGATTGGTATGGAAATTGCTTTCTTTTTAGAGCTTAACATCAAAGAGGATACGTAAAATGGCAGCCCAGGGAATTTTCAGTGAAACAATATCGATACTTTCAAAAGCTCTGGATCTCAGATCTCGGAAACATAGCGTAATCGTTTCAAATATTGCCAACCAAGATACACCCAACTATAAGGCTTTCGACCTGATGATCGAAGCTGAAATGAGCAAGACCCATGAAACCCGGAGAAAACTTTCGCTTGATAAAACCCGCAGCGGCCATCTTCCCCCCAGGGACACTGGCGCAAACGAGGTAACGTTAAAATTGGCAGAGCCACCCCGATTCAGTCTAAGAAAGGACGGAAACACCGTAGATCTTGACCGGTCAATGGCAAATTTGGCTGAAAACAGCCTGATGTATAATGCGGCGGCCCGCATTATTTATAAAAAATTTCAAGGTTTAAAAGCCGCCATTCAAGGAGGTAAATAGAAATGGACTTTTTTGATGCTTTTCACACCAGTGCTTCCGGGCTGACCGCCCAGAGGCTTCGCATGAATTTGATTTCCAGCAATCTGGCAAACATCAACACCACCCGCACCCCCGGGGGCGGACCCTACAGAAGAAAACAAGCCGTATTCGCCGCTGACCCGCTGCGAAAATCCTTTAAAGATATTTTGGCATCACGTCAAGCACCGGCATCCGTAGGGGTTAAAGTGATCGACATTAGTGAAGACCATTCAACGCCTTTAAAAAAGTATGATCCCAATCATCCCGATGCGGATGAACAGGGTTATGTGGCCATGCCCAATATAAATGTCATGGAAGAAATGGTTGATTTGATATCTGCCACCCGCAGTTATGAGGCCAATATTACAGCAATCAAAGCCAGCAAAAGCATGGCGTTAAAAGCCCTCGAAATAGGTCGTTAATCATGAATGACATTTCTTATTCAAAACCCATTGATACCGTGACCGGTCCCACGGCCGTAAAAAAACAGGCGTCGGAATTAAAAACCCGCCGATTTGCCGATCTGTTCTGGAATGCCCTGGACAAGGTAGATGATCTGCAGCACCAGGCTGACCATTCTGTTCGTGAACTGGCTGCCGGGCGCCAAAAAGATATCCATCAAACCATGATAGCGATGGAGAAGGCAGCAATTTCCTTTGAGTTGATGATGAAGGTGCGCAATAAAGTCCTTGCGGCCTATGAAGAAATAATGCGTATGACGATCTAACAGGTGCTGACTGATGTTTCTTCGAGAATTTATCATACAGATCAGAAATTTATTGGGTAGTTTAAATCCGGCTAAAAAAATTACCCTCGTCAGTCTGGTGGCCGGCACGATCGCAGGGCTTGTTTTTTTGACAACCTGGACCGGCAAACAGGACTTCCACCCGCTTTACAGCCAGCTGGCCCCGGAAGATGCCGGGGCAATCCTGGGCCAGTTAAAGGACAAAAAAATCCCCTATCGCATTTCGGCCAATGGGTCTTCGATTATGATCCCGGCCAAACACGTTTATGAAGTCAGGATGGAACTGGCCGCCCAGGGACTGCCCCAGGGAAACGGTGTGGGGTTTGAGGTGTTTGACAATACGAAGCTGGGGATGACCGAGTTTGTCCAGAATGTAAACTATCAGAGAGCCCTGCAGGGCGAGTTGTCTCGAACCATAAACCGATTCGCAGAAGTGGACAGTTCCCGGGTTCACATTGTCATGCCCTCCAATTCTTTGTTTATCGAAGAGGAGGAACACGCGACTGCTTCGGTGGTGGTGAAGCTTCGACCCGGTAGATGGCTTAGCCCGGACCAAATCCAGGGCATTGTCCATCTCGTGTCCTCCAGCGTATCACGATTAAAACCGGAGAACGTTACCGTAGTGGACAATTCCGGTAAACTGCTGGCAGGCTTTCAGGAACGCTCCGGTATGTCCAGACTCAGTTCGGATCAGATCGACTATCGCGAAAAGATTGAAAGGAGCCTTGAAACCAGAGTCAGAACGATGCTGGAGAAAGCCCTGGGAATGGATAATGCCATTGTAAGGGTATCATGTATGCTGGATTTTACCCGGCAAGAGATGACCGAAGAGAGATATTATCCCGACAACAGAGTCGTCCGAAGTGAACAGCTCTTTAACGAGACATCCGGGGGATCGGAAGCAGTGCCCATGGGGGTACCCGGTGTGCAGTCGAACATAAACAAAAAGGAAGCGCCGTTTTCCGCCGGCAACCGTTCGGAGTTCCAGAAACAGGATCGCACCGTAAATTATGAGATCGGCAAGATGACCAGCCACACCCTGCAGCCGGTGGGAAAGATCAGCAGAATTTCGGTGGCTGTCATTGTCGATGGCACTTACCGACAGCTGAAAACCGACAGTGGTGGTGCGGAGCGCAAATATATTCCCCGGCCGCCGGATGAAATGCAGAAACTTGAAAACATTGTAAAAAGTGCGGTGAATTTTGACAGTCAAAGAGGGGATAAGGTCGATGTCGTTAACATTCCATTTGAAACCGATAAAGCCATACCGGTCACCATGGAAAAACCGGCCGAGGGCTGGTTTGTCAAACTTAAAGAATTCAAGGCTTCCCTGAAGTACACGTTTTTAGTTGTTTTTTTAATATTTTCTTTTCTTTTTGTTGTCCGGCCATTGATTAACTGGCTTACTTCGAGCTCACTGGGCGATGTGGAGATAATAAAGCAGCTACCCAAAACCGTGGGTGAAATAGAAAGAGAATACGGTGCCCGGCAAGGTGGGATGCCCAATACG
The DNA here is from genome assembly GCA_947259865.1 of uncultured Desulfobacterales bacterium. Next base: position 13,806 of record CAMYNZ010000211.1, read on the forward strand.
GCCCAGGTGACGGATTTGATTACATCCGATACGGAGCTGTCCGTAGGAGTGATGAAGGACTGGCTCCAGGAAAAAAAGTAGCGGTGGTTTCAAAAACGGTTCTTAAATAAAGTCTCAACAAATGGATCCCAAAAATCTAGCTGGTTCACTAAAAGTTGCGATTCTGGTTCAATCCCTGGATCGAGCCTCCGGTCAAATGATCCTCAAAAGCCTCGGCAGTCAGGAGCGGGATCTGGTCCTCAGCCATTTGGCGGAAATGGGCGCGATTTCTGCGCAATTGGTGGAGACGGTGGCTGTGGAATTTACCCAGAAAGCAAAGATGGCAAAAACCAATCGGCTGTTAAACCATTCAAAATCAAAAACCGTCGATCCCGAAACTGATCAGGTCGCTTCCCGGGAATCACCTTCCTCCCTGGGTGCCATTTCTTCTCTGGAAATTGATCAGTTGTTCAGTCTAATTAAAGACGAACACCCCCAGACAATCGCCATAATTTTAGTGCACCTGGATTCGGCTGTCGCCAGTGATATTTTATCCAATTTGCCTGATGAAATAAAATCTGATGTGGCGGTTCGGATTGCCAAACTGGACAAGGTCAATTCAGGGGTCGTCACCGAAATAAACAATGCGTTTGAAGAAATCCTAAAAAATAAAGATACGGACGTCACCCAGCTGACCGGTGGTGTGGGTCGTTTGGCTGAAATTCTAAATCTTACCGATGAATATTCCAGCGAATTGGTTTTGAACGAAATTGAGGAGAGCGATAATGAATTGGCCGACAAGATAAAACAAAATATGTTTGTATTCGAAGATCTGAGCCTGGTCGATGATCGGGGTTTCCAGAAACTGCTCAGAAAAGTCGAGACTGCCGAGCTGGCCGTTGCTTTGAAGGCAGCATCCGAGGAGGTCAAAGACAAGGTATTCGGGAATATGTCTGCACGGGCAGGCGAAATGCTGCCAAACTCGACAGCAGAAGATTATTTCTCTTGTCCAAGACATGGAAAGAAAAGGGGAGCTGATCGTCAGCGGGCGCAGAGGGGATGAGCTCATTGCCTAAACGACCTAAAAATGGACCCCCCGAGCGGGAAAATGCTTTCAGGCTGCACTATTTTCCGGAAATTCCGGTCGATTTTTCGGTACAAAACCAATCACAGCCAAAAGGCGAACGTGCTTTCAATCGCATCGATTTTGATACTACCCCTGGGACGTTTTCACAGCTGGCCGATGATCCATTGACGGGAGACAATAACCGCCCGGATGGCAGCCACCCTAAAATAGAAGAAATCGAAGCCCAGGCCTATTCAAGGGGGTTCAACAAAGGAGAAAAAGCCGGATTCAAGACGGGTCAAGAAAAGATCGAATCGGTGTTTAACAATCTTCACCGCCTTGTTTCGGAATTAGCAAAGTTAAGAAAACAAATATTTATTGATTCTGAGAGAGAAATTGTCGAGCTGGCTCTGGCTATCGCCCGAAGAATCATCTGTCATGAAGTTACACTGAATAAAAACACGGTTATCGATGTCACCCGTGAAGCATTAAAAGAGATCGAGGATCATGAAAAAATAAAGATTAGACTGAAGCCGGAGGATCTCGAATGTTTCGAAAACGCCGATTCAAATCCCATATGCAATAACGAGAACGTGACCTTTGAAGCCGAAGAAAAGATTTCCAGCGGCGGGTGTGTTGTCGAAACCGACGCCGGTGCTTTTGACGCGCGGATTGAAAAGCAGTTGCAGGCTGTAGAAGAGGCGTTGAGGGCTGCTTACAAGCGCTATGAACCAAAAAACTAGAAGCTATTTCAAAAATGCATCTTTAAAAAAATCTGCTGATGAATTGTTCAATCAATTTAGACAAATATCACATCAGCCTGGAGCGCTCATGTCCCATTCGGTCCAATGGCAAGGTTACCAATGTGGTGGGTTTGGTCATCGAGTCAAAAGGACCGGTGTCCCAACTTGGGACGGTGTGCAAGATCTATCCCAAAGGGGAGAAAAGATGTATACGTTCAGAAGTTCTGGGATTCAGGAACAATCGGGTTTTGCTGATGCCGCTGGAGGGTATCCGGGGCATCGGTCCCGGCAGCCTGGTTGTGCCCCAGCAGCAGTCGGCGGTCATTCCCGTCGGCGAACAACTTCTGGGAAGGGTAATAGACGGTCTCGGGAATCCGATAGACGGCAAAGGTCAAATCTCACCTCAGGAGGAGTACGCCATCTATGCCGAACCCAAAAATCCGCTTTCACGCAAGCGCATCGTCCAGCCGCTTGACATCGGCATTAGAGCCTTAAACGGATTATTAACCGTGGGGTGCGGACAGCGGATCGGTATTTTTTCCGGATCGGGTGTCGGAAAAAGTATACTGCTGGGTATGATTGCCAGAAAAACGGCTGCGGATGTGAATGTAATCGGCCTTATCGGTGAGCGGGGCAGGGAAGTCAATGAGTTTATTGAAAAGGAACTCGGCCAGGAAGGTCTGAAACGTTCCGTAATCGTTGTGGCCACCTCGGATCATCTGCCCCTGATAAGGATGAGAGGTGCATTTGTCGCAACGGCTATTGCCGAATACTTTCGCGATAAGGGCCAACACGTAAATCTTATGATGGATTCGGTTACCCGGTTTGCCATGGCCCAAAGAGAGATCGGTCTGGCACTGGGAGAACCGCCCACCACAAAAGGATATACCCCCTCTGTTTTTACCCTGTTGCCGAAATTACTGGAACGGGCCGGGACTTCCGGCAACAACGGGACCATCACCGGGCTTTATACCGTTTTGGTGGAGGGTGATGACACCAATGAGCCGATTGCGGATGCTTTGCGATCCATTCTGGATGGACATATAGTTTTGTCCCGGGATCTTGCGATGCAAAATCATTATCCGGCCATCGATATTTTGGCCAGTGTCAGCCGGGTAATGGACGATATCATCGATAAAGAACATCAGGACAGCGCCGCGCGATTTAAGGCCATTTTGGCCACTCACAGAAAGGCCGAAGACTTGATTAATATCGGTGCTTACGTATCCGGAAGCAACCCCCAGATCGATTATGCCATCGACATGATCGATCGCGTAAACGGCTATCTGAAGCAGGATATTGAAACCACGGTAACCTTCGACCAGAGCGTTCAACAGCTTGCAAATATGTTTGATTAATTGATCATGTTTTACGGTTTATGTTCTCAGACATGTTTTTTTAATTTAATAACAGCTATTTGAGGGGTCGGGGAGTTTTTCCTACCAACTTTTGATAATCGCGGAATGAATTATCAGCAGCGAAATCGTGCACTGTCTGAAGGCATTAGGGAGCGTTGCCAAAGAACAGGCGGTAACCCAAACCTATCTTGGGGGCACG
>CAMYNZ010000212.1 GCA_947259865.1 uncultured Desulfobacterales bacterium
GGCTGAATCAATTATTCGGGAGGCCGGTGTCCGCGGTTATAAACACATGCGCTTGGATACCGTTCCTTCAATGAAAGAAGCCCGGGGGCTTTATCTGTCAATGGGTTTTAAAAAAATTGATCCCTATCGTTACAACCCGATCCAGGGAGCGACTTATTTGGAAAAAAAGCTCGATTAAATTCTAGAAGCCATCTCAAAAATGCATTTTATTCGCTAGAGATCTTTGGCGGGCTAGCATCCAATGGCTGTGTTGTCCCGTGGCTTGAAATGTACTGCTCATCCGCCAACGTCCTCTGGCGGACTCCGCTTTCAAACCACGGGACGCCTTGAGGCTTACATTAATCTATTTAGAATAGATAAGTTATCCCGCCTCAGCGGGGCCATTGAATGCGATCTGCTATTTTTGAGACAGCTTCTAAGGTCGCTTGCCAGCTGCATCAACAGAGTGATGAAACCAACAGGAAACAAAATAAAGAGAAAGTAATTATGACCACACCTCAAGATGAAATCGTTACAATTGTTGACGAGAAAAATAATGTTACCGGATCCGCACCGCGGTCGGTGATGCGCGCCAGGGGACTGCCGCACAGAGCTACCTATATCCTGGTGTTTAACTCAAAGGGCGAGCTGTACGTGCAGAAACGAACCCCGGTAAAAGACATCTATCCCGGCTTTTATGACGTGGCAACCGGTGGGGTTGTGATGGCCGGTGAACCCTATGATGAATCTGCCTTACGGGAACTACAAGAAGAAATGGGGATCCAGGGTGTTTCCTTAACCCATCTTTTCGACTTTTATCATCAGGATGCTTCCAACTGCGTGTGGGGCAGGGCATACAGTTGCGTATATGACGGAGAAATCGTGCTTCAGGAAGAAGAGGTTGAAAGCGGGGGATTCTACAGCCTTGAAACAATTGTTACTGCAAGCAGACAGGATTCATATACTCCGGATGGCCTCTATGTATTGCAGCGCTACCTGGATACAAGAAAGGCAATGTAATATTGACGATCGTTGCAATTGAAAATTGAATATTGTCGATTGAAGATGGGCGGTATTCTATCGGTCTACAAATCGGGATTTCACTTAATTATTCATTCTTCAATATTCATTCTTCAATCGTCAATCCAAGGGGCTATTTTAAGCCGATATATTAATTTTTGCCACTGATCCTTGTTGGATTAACTTAAAAGCATACTTAACAGAGGAGGGATACTGATGGTAGACAGAGAAAAAATCGCCAAGTTTGAGATTTTTGAAGGTTTGAACGCGGATGAGATCAATAACATCTTATCCATGGGCCAGGAACTTGCCTGTCACGATACTGAGCTTATATTTGAATATTCTAGCCTATCGTCTGATTTCTTCATTTTACTTTAGGGCCGGGTGAGCGTTGAAATAGATGTTTCCCATATGGATAAAAACGGAAGAAAAAAAGTTCAGCTGGCGATTTTAAGAACAGGGGATGTGTTCGGGGAAATCGGCTTTTTAGGCGGTAAACGCAGGTCTGCCTCGGTAAAAGCCATCGAGAACGTTTCGGTGCTGAAAATTAACGGTAAAAAACTTGAAGAATATTTTTCTGAAAATAAGCACACCGGGTACCGTATGATGCGCAACCTTTCACTCATTTTAGCACAACGGATTACGGATGTAATTTTTATGTTGCGGGATGATATCCGGCGAGTACCGTAAATATAACTTCGGGATTATAAAACGAACCCGGTTTTTGAATGGGAAAATACCGATATGATAAGGCATAAATTAGCAATTCTGACCTTTGTTATTCTGGCCTTGCTATTCCAGGGCTGTGCCACGTTGGAAATGCGTCAATTTACAGCTGTGTCGCAACGTCCCGGGGAATATAATCAATTTTTTACATATCTGGACAAGGCGGCCGACAAAGCCGGTGTTGGGGATGCCTCGACCTTTCCCGTCCCTGGATTTCCCTATCTTCGTACGGATCGTTTTCTGATGGGCATGCGAAACCGAATAGAAAATGAAGCCCAAATGCAAGCCTGGGTGCAATGGATGCTGCAGCACAACCTCGACGCCAGAGAAAAGGAGATCAAAAACCTCCCTGTTCCAGCTCTAGCGGGTCTTGCCTCACAACTGGGAGAGCCGCCGGATCGAAATACACTGATCGAAAAGCTCGGATCATATTCCCAAAAATCTTTGAGTCACGATCAACGTAAATCGGATTTCTACGATGCGCTCAAGACCGCCCAGCAGATACCGGACGAATATTCTATCATCCTGAGGACATTTGGCTTATATCCACTCTGGGCACCCTTTGTCGCCTATGTCACAGATGAAGTCTATGATGAATTCAGACAGTGGCACAAAACGCCAGTGGCGGAACTCGAAATCCAGGGCAACCTAAAGGCCTATGCACCCTCACAAAATGTGAAATTGTCAGGACAGGATATCTCCAGGATGTTCGAATCCTCCAAGCGAAACGCCCTGGGTGTGACTGCACTTTCAAGCGGGGAAACGCATATGCTTGCAAGGGCCTATGCGCCCATTATTTATCAGGATGTTGTAGCTGGCTACGATGAAATTGGAGAGGTTTTCTGGAATGACGGGCAAGTGAGCATCAACCCCCGGAAACCGTCAGTCTATTATTATATTACCTTCGCATTTTTTAAAGGTAAACCTGCCATGCAGTTGAACTATGTCTTCTGGTACCTGGGAAGAGATGGGCCCAATCCACCCTGGATCGAACGGGGCTCCCTGGACGGCATCACTGTTCGAATTACATTCGATCCGGAGGGAAAACCCTTTATGGTGGATGTTCAGAATAACTGCGGGTGTTATTATTTTTCCGTTCCGCAAAAAGAACGGATTAAAAGGATAATTCCCCAACCCCTGGCCATTGATCCTTTTGTACCGGCCTGGCTGCCGCAATCTTTCCCGAAAAAAAGACTTACACTTCGCATAAATTCGGGCTGGCACCAGGTGCAAAACGTTGATACCGGTGAGATACCATTAAATGCCTTAGCCTATGCGCTCATTCCTTATGCCTCCCTTGAAGCATTGCAGCACGCAGATGGCCGCTCTGAAAGTATTTTTGACCCGGCCGGTATTGCAAAAGACTCAACGCGCATCGAACCCTTGATATTTTTTCCCTCGGGGATACGCAAAATCGGCAGTATGCGCCAACGGGGCCACCATGCTATCAAGCTGGTGGGCCGGGCACATTTTGATGACCCGGAGCTGTTTGATAAAAGCTTTGAATTCAACTAGAAGTGGTGGAATTTTTGTCCGGCTAAGTAATTCAAAATGAGATCGGCTGCAAGATCCCCCTTGACACCCGGTCCAAAGCTAATTTATTTAAATAATGGGAAAGTTTGAGATGTGAACCGTTTCTGATAAGCTTTAATCCGTTCAGGTAACGGGTTTTTTTTAAAAACCATCACACGCAAAGAACGATAACAACAAAGTACAGGCGATAACCATGAATGAAACCAGCGAATTTTACAAAAACCTGCTTGATAACCTTCATGACGGCATCTATTTTCTGGATCGCAACAAGCGGATTACGTTCTGGAACAAAGGTGCGGAAAGACTCACCGGATATGAGGGATCGGATGTTGTGGAAAATGGTTATTCGGAAGAATTCCTGGCCCCTATTAACGAAAAAGGCACCAGTCTCTGTGAACAGGGATGTCCTGCAGAAAAAACAATCACTGACGGTCGTATCAGGGAGGCCGAAGTATTTTTTCGGCACAAAAAAGGCCATCGGGTGCCGGTTATGATTCGGGTGTCACCCATCCGAAACCCGGCCGGAAAAATCATCGGCGCCGTCCAAATCTTCTCGGACAATTTGTCCAATGTTGAACTCAAGCAACTCATTGAAGATCTTCGCCAGCAATCTTTACTTGACCCACTTACTCAAATACTAAACCGCCGGGGAATTTCAAATAACCTCAGCTTAAGACTAAAGGAGATGCAGCGATATAAATGGCCGATAGGTATTCTCTTCATAGACATTGACTATTTTAAAGCAGTAAACGACCAATATGGTCATGATACCGGTGATGAAGTTTTGAAGATGGTTGCCGATACGTTGTCCGTGAATACGCGTTCATTCGATCTCATCGGTCGGTGGGGTGGCGAGGAATTTATTACCATAATCCTTAATGTTAACCGCAAGACGTTGCAATCGATTGCCGAGAGATATCGTCTTCTGGTCGAGCGGTCAAAACTCGTTAAAGAGACTGGCGCTATCAATGTTACCGTGTCGGTAGGTGCCACGCTCTCACGATCGGATGACACGGTAGATACCATAATCAGTCGAGCCGACAACCTGATGTACCGCTGCAAAACAGCAGGTCGAAACCGGGTATGTATAGATATCTCGACTCCCCCCAAAAGCAGTTAACGCAATATGGATTGGTTCTAATACACCGGGAGTAAGGAATTTTTTTGGGTGGCAACCGACAGGAAAAGCGCATTTGATTTTGATATTCCCGTTGACCGGCGAGACACCGCCAGTATGAAATGGGAAAAATACAAAGACCGTGACATCATCCCGCTGTGGGTGGCGGATATGGATTTTCGCTCCCCACCGGCCGTAATCGAAGCGCTGAAAAAGCTGGTTGATCATGGTGTGTTCGGCTATAGCGTGCCCCCCGAAGAATTGACCCATGAGGTCATTTCCATGCTGCAGACACGCTTTGGGTGGACCGTGGCATTTGATTGGATAGTTTGGGTGCCGGGTTTGGTGACCGGTCTCAACGTGACCTGCCGTGCCGTCGGTGAAGACCGGGATGACGTCCTGACAACGGTCCCAGCTTACCCGCCTTTTTTGACCGCACCCGGATATTCGCGACGTAATCTGATTACCGTTCCCCTGGTGCAAACCGATGACCGATGGTTTTTTGATTTTGATTGCCTGGCCAATGCCATTACCCCCCGCACCCGACTTTTTATCCTTTGTAACCCCCACAACCCGGTTGGACGGATATTCACCCGGGAGGAACTGACGACCCTAACGCAAATTTGCCTGGAACACGACATTGTTATCTGCTCGGATGAGATCCATTGTGATCTTTTGTTGGATAAAGACAAAGCTCACATCCCCACCGCCACCCTCGGTAAAGATATCGCCGATCGTACAATCACGTTGCTGGCACCCAGTAAAACCTTTAATGTGCCGGGGTTCGGCTGTTCGTTTGCCGTTATACCCAATCAGCGTTTACGCCGAAAATTCCGCAAAACCATGGCGGGTATTGTCCCCCATATCAATCCCATGGGCTATGCAGCAGCGTTGGCGGCTTACCGATTTGGCCACGAATGGCTGGCTGCCCTGTTAGACTACCTTCGAGATAATCGCAACCTGGTTACCGTTGAAATAAACAGCATGAAGGGTTTATCCATGACCCATGTAGAAGCCACTTACCTGGCCTGGATTAACACCCGTGACACCGGGCTGGAAGATCCGACAACCTTTTTTGAAGAGGCCGGAGTGGGGCTTTCTGATGGAAAAGAATTCGGCGGACCCGACTTTGTTCGACTTAACTTTGGCTGTCCGCGTTCGGTGCTGCAAACCGCTTTGCAGAGGATGAGATCCGCACTGGAAAGACATTTTCAAAAAAGAATTCCAGCCTGATTTTTTTGGGTCCTGCAGGCAATCCACAAAAAGGGAGCCGTGATGATCGAAATTACAATTCCGGGATACAAAACTTTAAAGCTCAAGTATCTTGTGCTGGATCACAATGGCACTCTGGCCGTGGATGGAATCCTGTTGAGCGGTGTTAAGGAAAGACTCAAGGCCCTGTCCGCCGATCTGAAAATTCATGTTTTGACTGCGGATACATTTGGAAAAGCCCGATCCCAACTTGAGGATGTTCCCTGTAAACTCTCGATCTTGCCGTTGGATGACCAGGATACCGGTAAACTGGCATACATCAAAAAGCTGGGCAGTGAGCGTACCGCCTGCATCGGGAACGGACGCAATGACCGTTTGATGCTGAAAGAGGCCGCGCTGGGGATTACGGTTATCCTGGAGGAGGGCACAGCCCTGGAAACCCTGACTTCAGCCGATGTCGTCTGCAAAGACATTGTCTCAGCGCTCGAGCTGCTGACCCATCCGCTGAGGTTAACAGCAACCCTTCGGTCCTGATTATTGGAAAAATATTCCAGAAAATCCTGTAGATCCTGTCTAATATTAATTTCAATTGCGGAGGTGAATCAATGGCACAGGAAATATTCCAGGTGGATGCTTTCACAGCGCAGCCCTTTGCCGGTAATCCGGCAGGGGTTTGTATTTTGAGGGATCCCGGTGATGAAAAATGGATGCAGAATGTCGCCACAGAAATGAACCTGTCGGAGACAGCTTTTCTCCATGAACAAAATGACGGTTTTAATCTGCGTTGGTTTACGCCGGCGGTGGAGGTTGATTTGTGTGGCCATGCAACTCTTGCCAGCGCCCATATTTTATGGGAAACGAAAGTTTTAACACGCAAGCAGGAGGCGCGCTTTCACACCCGCAGCGGCCTTCTTACGGCCAAATTAGCTGAAGAATGGATAGAGCTTGATTTCCCCGCCGAGCCGGCCGAAGCG
>CAMYNZ010000213.1 GCA_947259865.1 uncultured Desulfobacterales bacterium
GGCTCCAGGCGGTTGATACAGCGAATCAGGGTGCTTTTACCCGATCCGCTCGGACCGCAGACCACCACCACCTCCCCGTGAGCAACCTCCAGATCGATGTTGTTCAAAACGTGAAGATCTCCGTACCATTTGTTTACCTTCTTAAAAGAAATCATGAACCTTTTCCCCTTTTGGTTTACGCCCTTTTCTGCAACGAAAGTGTCGGTCCCGGGTTAGAGCTTGGTAGATGCGACCGTCATTCGCCTTTCCAGGAAACCTGACAGATTGATTAACGGATAACAGATGGCGAAATATAAAAGTCCCACAAGGCCGAAAACCATCAGACCTTCCGGGATGCGTTGCACTGTCAGCCAGCCGACTCTAGTGATATCGACCACGCCAATGGCCGAGACTACGGATGAATCTTTGACCAAAAGAACATACTGTCCCACCAAGGGTGGCATAATACTACGCATGGCCTGGGGCAAAACAATAAATCTAAGCTGCTGGTAATAAGAGAGCCCGGATGCGGTGGCGGCTTCTCGCTGGCCTTTTGGCACGGCGATGATACCGCTGGCGACGATCTCAGTAATGAAACTGGCCGTTAAATTGGTCAGCGCGATAACCGCTGCCGGGAAGGCCTCCAGTTCTATGCCGATACCGGGCAGAATAAAAAAGATGATAAAAATCTGCACCAGAAAGGGTGTGCCACGGATGAGATCCACCCACGTGCCGACGATGATGCGGGCAGGCTTGTTACGGCCGGCCCTCATGATGCCCCCAAAGAATCCGATTATAGTCCCGAGGATCAGGCTCAAACCGGCAACTGCGACGGTCATCCAGAGACCCTTAAGGAAAAAGGGCAGACTGCGTATCAGTTCATTAAAATAAAAACCCCACATAATTCATTCCTCTTAAGCTCAATGCGCTTCCCGAAAGATCAGTCGTTTTTCGGACCAACCCGAGAAAACCTTGAGCATATAATAGAGAATCAGATAAAAAGCCGCTGTGGTCAGGAACCCTTCGGCAGGCATGAATCGTTCCGATGTTAGCAACTGGCCGGCCCGTGTCAGCTCCACAATCGAGATCAATGATAGCAGCGACGAATCTTTTACCAATATGATGGCTTGTCCCAGCATGGGCCGGATCGTGTTGCCAAGCGCCTGTGGAAGAATGATATAGCGCATGCGCTGAAAATAGCTCAAGCCGGAAGCAATTCCGGCTTCGATCTGTCCGGAGTCAATGGCCTGAATACCCGCCCGGATGATCTCGGCATAATAGGCCCCGCTGTTCAAGGTCAGGGCTATAACGCCGGTAACCCATTCCGGAAGCATGACGCCCAAAGTCGGCAGACCGAAATAGAAGAAATAGAGCTGCACCAGCAAAGGTGTAGAGCGAATGCTTTCGATATAAACACCGGCGATGCTGGACATGATCCGAGATTGACTCAGTCGCATGGCACAGGCGATGATCCCCACCAGAATAGCTCCAAGCAGTGACAAAGCAGACAGCCAAAGGGTGGCCAGGAAGCACTGCATATAGAGCGGCATGTATTCCAAAATGACCCTAAAATTGAAGGCTTCGAGCATAATTTTTACCTGTAATTTTTTTATGCCATGGGTTTGTTTCGGCGGGGTGCGAACCGGTATAGCCGACTCGCACCAGACAAAATGTCATCCGCCTGCAAAGCAAAAATTATTTAATGATCTTTCTTCCAATCCAGAGAATTGACCCAGTAATCCAAGTTATCATCCAGACGGCCGTCCAGTTTGATGTGCAGGAAGAATAGATCGAGCCAACGGAGAAGATCCGGAGAATCATAACGCACGGCAAAGGCCAGCGGTGACCGGGACAACTGTCCTTCCAGGATTCGGACGCTATTGGGCGGAAAGTTGGATACCTGGCTGGTTACAGCCGAGCCGTCGTTCACCCCGGCCTCGACGTGCCCGGCAAGGACGGCATTGATCAAAAGCGGGCCACCGCCCTTGTAGGTCTTGAATTTGGCCTTCGGAAAGACCTTTTTTGCATCGCTTTCACCGGTTGAGCCCAAAAGAACGGCCATCTTGGTCCCGGCTTTAATGTCTTCCAGCGTCTTGATGGGGCTGTTCTGCTTCACGAACACCACACTGCCGGTGTACATATAAGGGTCGGGAAAAGCGATTTTCATGGCCCGCTTCAAGGTCGGGGTCATATCGGCGGCAAGCATGTCGGCCTTCTTGGAGAGCAGGGCGGGAATGAGACCATCCCAGTCATAGTTGAGGAACTTGACCTTTACACCCATTTCCTTAGCGATCATCTCAACAAGCTCTATGGAACTGCCGGTCCGCTTGCCATTTCTATCCACAAAACTGAACGGCGCACCCTGGGTTTGACAGGCTATACGTAGTACGCCCCGTTTTGAAATCTCATCGAGGGTTCCCGCCGAAGCCATGCCCCAGAAGCCGAAGATGAGAGCCACTGCAATCATCACGGAAAATAATTTGAACTTTTGCATTTTTCCCTCCTTTTCTCTGTTGTGAATTTCAATTTTAGCTCAATAGATGAATCCTATTTTGAAGACCGAACCACCCCCCTTTATACATGAGTGATGTGTTCTTCTTCATGGCGTCATGCCGAGCCTGAAACCGATATGTTGGAACCTGTAACGAGGGGGACTCCCAAAGCGGCTCGCACACCGGGCATCACGGGCCGGGCTGTACCAGACGCCGCCTCGCATCACCCGGTAGGAGCCCTTCTTGGGCCCTTTCGGATTGACCACTTCATCGTCCGGGTAAACCCCAAACCAGTCCCGGCACCACTCCTGGACATTGCCGAGCATGTCATAGAGCCCCCAGGCATTGGGCTTTTTCCCAGCCACCGGCTTAATCAGGTTTTGCGAGTTCCCGCAATACCAGCCGATGGCATCCAGGTTGGGGTCAACACCACACTGGAGTGCTGTGATGCCGCCGTTGGGAAAAGCGGTTGTGCTTCCCGCCCGGCAGGCATATTCCCATTCGGCCTCGGTTGGCAGCCTATACTTGTCGGTGCCTTCTTTCTGATTGATTTTCTGGATGAATCGCTGCGCATCCTCCCATGAGATCTGTTCCACCGGACAACTATCCCCACAGCGTTTGTGACTGGAAGGATTTTTGCCCATCAATGTCTGCCATTGTCCCTGGGTCACTTCGGTCGTCTGGAGGTAAAAAGGTTTCATCAGATTTACCCGATGTGGCTTTTCTCCGGTAAACCGCCCGGGTTCGTCTTCAGGGCTTCCCATCAGAAATTTACCAGGCAGGATAAGTACAAACTCCATACCGAGGCTGTTTTTGAGCTTTTTCATTAAATCTTCTGCATTAGAGATAGAGACGAACCCGATGATAATCACGATGAATAGATTTAGAAAAACGAACTTTTTCGTCATCGTATCCTCCCCGCGCTTAAACGTTAATGTCCTCTTTTCGTTTTGTCCTGGGAGTATTTTTATTGAACATCCTCTTTAACCGCAATACCCCCTTTGGACAATTCGGTCATGAAAGGTGCATAAGGCACATCGGTCAGCGGGTTAAGGACGCCTTTCTGGGTAATCTGACCGCCACCAATCATTTGAGCAACAATACTGGCCGTATAACCGACGCCGATGCTCATGGCGAACAAACCTGTTTTAAGATCCCTTTCAATCATAAGCGTCGTCATCATCTTTTTTTTATGGCCACCCTTAAGGCCTTCAAAAACATTATACATGCCCACGATGTCTTTTTCATCGTCGCGGTACTGCAGTTTAGGGCCCATCAGGTGTACCAGAAACTGGTGAGGGCTTACCCGGCAGCCCGAGCCTTCGAGCGATTCGTCCGAGAGGAAACCAAACTTTTTCAGTGGTCGCCAAAAATCGCACCAGCCGGGCCATCGAAAAGCATATCGACCGGCCTCTTGTATGGTATCGGTCACGCCCAGCAGATCCGTGTAAAAAACCGCATCACCATTGGGCACCGCCTCCAGTTCTCCAAGACCAGGAAAATTGATCGGATGGATCATGTCGTTGTCGTGCTGGTCATCGGCTGAAACAACGCAGCGCTGGCCGTTTTTAATGAAAACCGATTCTCGCTTCTGAGCTCTCAGGACCATATCCCAGTTCCAGCTGATTTTATAGTTCAACGGGTTGTCGCAAGCATTCTTTTCGGGAAAGCCGCCGCAGTATGAGTTGATTACTTGCAGTTCGTCAAATTGCCTGGCGGCATGACCAATGATGATTAGATCTATCCCGGGATCTAAGCCGCATTCGGGCATAAGGGCAATGCCTGCTGCCATTGCCGCGTTATGGAGGTGTCGAACTTCAGAACCATAGTTGGTGCTTATCATGGGAACGCCGACTTCAATGGCGGCTTCAAATGCGTTCATCATCAAAGATGCGGGCAGCAAATCGATGGCCACATCGACGTCTTGGTTGAGCAGACGTTTGAGTTCCTCACTTTTTTCGGCATTAATCTTCACCAGTTGGATTTTTTTCTCATCAACCTGACGGGAAATATCCGGCCACAGATCTAAATTCGAATCGGCACAGATGACTTCATCGACGATCTTGCTGTCAGAAAGGTCTTTAAGGGCAGCCCTTCCTTGAATTCCCAGACCGCCTAACACCACGATCTTCATTTATATCCCTTCCACCGCCTTGGGCAAACGAACCCACTTTTGTTTCGATTTAATGATTACAAAAGTCTCACTTTTTAATACTGTGCCGACTTTGGGGATGATTTCCGTTGTGAAGCGATACAGCTCCTTTGTACCACCTGTTACCACTACTTCAGCAAAGATATCGTAGCGACCTGTCACTACGGCTGCCCATGTGACGTTATCCAGGCGGGATACTTTTTCCAATATTTGATCTAATTTGCCATGAGACCGTATATCTAAACCGACCAGGGCTGTAATTATTTCTTGGTGTTGGTATGTATCAATTAGCCCGGAAACTTTCAGCATGCCGGATTCTTCGAGATTTTTAATTCTGGACCGAATCGTGGGTGCTGTTACATCTAACCGCGTGGCCATATCTCCAATTGGTATCCGGCCGTCCTCGGTAAGCAAACGTATAATTTCGTTATCTAGGGAATCAAGAGTCTTTTTTTTCATATGCCACGTAATTTTTCAATAGATATATTTATTTAATAATAAATATCTATTAAAATAGTTTGTCAAGGAAAAAATTTCTTATTTAAAAAATTAGGTGGCTAATATTTTCACTGCCTGCCGGGTTATCCTTTATTCATTATTAAGGGCGCATTCTAATTTGGCATGGGTCGTCTACATCGATGTCGGGGTGGTATGTTACAATGTTTCAGACGACCGGGCCGGCCATGTGTTGCCGGTCAGAGAATCAAACCAATAATTTAGCTATTTTTGCACCACAGCGGGGATGGCGCTGTGCTTGAATATTTGGAATTCAAACCAGAAACGCAGCTCACCGGCAGTGAGCAGCTCCCTTAATTCCCAACGTCATATTCTATCGTGTCTTGATTTTCTAAGCGGCTTTGGCTTGACCGCTCATACACTTTACCCTATCATCCTCACCTCTGGAATTCATATATTTATAGGAACACCATTAGAAAGGAGGAAATATGTCTGACAATGTTGTGCTTTACCAACGAGATGGCCGGATTGGCCGTATTACGCTCAATCGGCCGGAAGTAATGAATGCCATCAACAACGAGATGCCGGAAGCCTTAAAAGACGCCGTCGAGCAGGCTAACGCGGACCAGGCCGTTCATGTGATCGTGCTGTCGGGGGCCGGGCGCGCTTTTTGTGCCGGATATGACCTGACCGCTTATGCCGATGCCACTGGTGATAATGACATCACCCAGAAAATGCCATGGGATCCGATGAAAGACTATGCCTTTATGATGAAAAATACCGAATGCTTTATGAGTTTGTGGCGATCCTATAAACCCGTAATTTGTAAAGTGCACGGCTATGCGGTCGCCGGCGGCAGTGATATTGCGCTGTGTACCGATTTGATCATAATGGCCCATGACGCCCGCATCGGATACATGCCGGTGCGGGTATGGGGCTGCCCGACTACGGCCATGTGGATTTACCGGGTGGGACCCGAGAACGCCAAGCGCATGCTGTTTACGGGTGATAAAATAAATGGAAAGCAGGCCCAGCAGATGGGACTGGTCCATAAATCCGTACCGGCCGGCGAGTTGGACCGCGAGATTGAAGCACTGGCCGAGCGTATTGCCGGGGTGCCCCAAAACCAGCTGATGATGCAAAAACTCATGATCAACCAGGCCCTTGAAAATATGGGCCTGCGCAACACCCAGATGATTGCCACCGTGTTTGACGGTATCACCCGGCACTCACCGGAAGGTTTGACGTTTAAACGTAGAGCCGAAGATGTGGGTTGGAAGCAGGCGGTAAAGGAGCGTGATAAGGGTACCTTCGACTGGACCAGCGGAAAACCGCTTGATTGAGAAGTCGTAACTTCACCCATCCCCATATCCGATAATCCTGCTATGGGTAAACATGTATGGTTATTCTCCAAGCGAGTTGGAGAAAAGGATCCAAGGATTCCAGGGGTCAAGGATTCAAGTGTTGTCTTT
>CAMYNZ010000214.1 GCA_947259865.1 uncultured Desulfobacterales bacterium
AGAAGATATGCCGAATACACCCAGCTGTAAAGATGCAGGCCACCCAGATCCGCCACGATGGTCGGCATGGCCGCCGACATCACCAGCGCGTCCAATGCCCCCAGAAAAAGCGCCAGCAGGGAAGCGGATATAATGAGATATCGGTTTTTCGCCGGAATCGCCGTGTAAGCAAGATTTGACACGTTGGATTTAAATCCTCAGAAATTGAACACTGCCCTCAGCCCTTCATAGCGGTGTGTCGGTAAACTCGATTTTTATTCTGCCCGATAAAACGTCATCAATGGTAACCTTATCCCGCTTCAGGTACTCGTCGCCGAATTTCTTGTCTATTACATCTTCCTCGAACAACTTAGCGGTGATATAGGCGCGCAGACGTCTCTTGTCTATTTTGTTTACCGCAGTGAGGGGCCAACCCCCGACAATTTCCACACGCTCCGGCAGTTCGTAGATGGCAATCCCCTCTTTGTTCAAAAAATCTATAATCTCTTCAAAATTGGTTTCTTCTCCCTTTATGGGTTGCACGATGGCACATAGCCTTTCACCGAGGCGCGGATCAGGCATACCAATAGCGGCACCATTTGCCACCCTGGGGTGCTGTTTGAGCCTATCCTCTATACGTTCAGGATAAATATTTTCCCCTCCCCTCAGAATCGTATCCTTCTTCCGTCCCTCAACCACATAACTGCCGTCTTCGCGAATGGACATCAGATCACCGGAGTGCATAAAGCCTTGCTCATCAAATGTATTTTTGTTTTCCTCGTCGGCCCTGAAATAGCCCTTAAATGTGAGCGGGCCCTTCATGACCATTTCGCCCACCTGGCCCGGCTTCACTTCCTGATCGTTATCGTCTACCAGCCTGATCTGCACTTCCGGATCAAGTATGATTGGCCTCCCTACGGTATACATCTTAACCTCTTTAGGACTATCCCATCGATTACTGAGCTGGGGCCCCTCTGCCATGCCAAAGGTGTTAACGAAATCAACGCCGAGCTCCCCTATACACCATTCCACGAGTTCGGGTCTCACCTTTTGTCCCCCGGCCGCCACGACCTGAAGTGAGCTCAAATCATATTTTTTTGAAAACTCCTGATAGCCTTCCATCCAGTACATAATTTGAACAGGGATAATTAGGGTATGTGTTATCCTATATTTCTCCACCAGGCGAAAGTGATTTTCAGGTTTAGATGAACCGGAAAGGACAATCGTTCCCCCCCTGAATATGAGTGGTCCACAGATGTTCTCCATAGAAGCATTATGCGCAGCGGGTATTGCTACCAGGCCGACAGAATCATCCGTGTACCCAGCCACCCGACCGACGTAATCCCACCCGCAGATGTAATCGTTATGGGTTCTCGGAATCCCCTTGGGTACGCCAGTGGTTCCCCCTGACAGGAGTTCTGTACAGATATCGTCAGGGTCCGGCTTGAACTGATCCAGGTAATCAGCGGCATAATCCATTTCCGCGGCTTCTTTTAAGAGTTCCTCAACGGAATGCCAGCCATGGGCTGATTGCCCTTCGGTAGTGAGGAATATTTTTAAATATGCATGATTATGGCGGATCTCTTCCACCATGGCCACGTAATCGAATTTTCCTCCCGCTGATGGAATACAGATGCCCTTGGCCTCATGGAGCGCAATCTCATGATCGATCTCCAATCGTCGATGTCGGGGGAGACACATCACAGGGACGGCACCAATTCGATTCAACGCAAAATACATGTAAAAAAATTCCACCACATTAAGTAGCTGCAGGACAAAGAAATCGCCATATCCCACGCCTAGCTTTTTAAGTTGGACGGCCAATCTGCTGGTCTTGTCCTTAAGCCCTTTCCATGTCACTTTCGTGGTGTCATCCACCACCGCCAGCTTATCGGGGAATCTTTGCACATTGCGGTCAAGGCAATCACACACGGTTAGACCTTGCCAAAACCCTTTAAGGACAAATTTATCAATCTCCTCGTTGGTGAATGGGTGCCAACCATCAATGATGTCCTTATGGGTGACTTTCGGCATAGATGTCAGTCCTCTCAAGATGGGCTGTCAAGGCTACTCAATTGCACAAAGAGGAAGTAAATGTCAAGATGCTCGAATATGAGACAGATGAAGACGTCCATAAATTTTTTAACCTCTCCCCAGGGTGATATTCCCAAACGCCTCAGCAAACATCTTGACCGGAAAACAACTCTTCTGATAATGAATCCTTTGAACCCTTAACTGACAGCTGCTTTATAAAAGGAGAGCATAAATGGCTGAATGTAAATTTTTTGGAGAAGTTAAGCAAGTGGGATTTATCTCGACTCGCCTGGCAGGTACCGATGGGGTCTCGTTGGAAACAGCCAAATGGGCCAAGGTATTCGAATCCGAAGGTTTCTGTTGTTTTTATTTTGCCGGTGAACTGGACCGCGAGCCTGAGGTTTGTTACCCGGTGCCGGAGGCGCATTTCACGCATCCGGAAATCAAGGATATTTACCATAAAAGTTTTGATGTCACTGTGCGCGATCGACTTATTTCGGAGAGAATTCACAAGATGGTGCGCGTATTAAAAGATCATCTCTACGAATTTATCGACAAATTCGAAATCGATCTGTTGATACCCCAAAATGTGTTGACCATTCCGCTGAACATTCCCTTAGGTATTGCCATCACACAGGTTATCATGGAAACCGGCCTTCCGACTGTCGCCCACCATCATGATTTCTACTGGGAACGCGATCGATTTATGACAAACGCCGTCTGGGATTATCTGCATATGGCATTTCCTCCGAATCTGCCATCCATCGACCATGTTGTCATCAACTCGTTTGCCGATGAACAACTCAGTCTTCGCAAGGGCATTTCTGCCACGGTTATGCCCAACATTATGGATTTTAAAAACCCACCCCCCCCAGTAGATGATTACGCGTCTGACGTGAGAACAGCACTTGGCATCGATGAAGATGAATTACTGGTGCTGCAGCCCACCCGGGTGGTGGCGCGCAAAGGCATCGAAATGGCCATTGAATTGGTGCACCGGCTGGGCATGAAAGCGAAATTGGTGATTTCACATGCATCCGGTGATGAGGGCTATGACTACGAGCAACGCCTAAAAGAATACTCCAAGCTCATGGCTGTAAATACCATTTTTGTTTCAGATATTATCAATGAAGAGAGAGGAACCACAAAAGATGGCAGAAAAATTTACACTTTAGATGATGTATATCCTCATGCAGATCTTGTTACCTACCCATCCACATTTGAAGGCTTTGGAAACGCATTTTTAGAGGCCGCCTATTTCCGCAAGCCGATTGTCGTAAATGAGTATTCCATTTACACCAAAGACATCAAACCCAAAGGTTTCGACGTGATCGAATTGCCCGGATATGTCACCGCAGAAGCGGTGGAGAAAACAAAGGCGTTATTGAAAAATCCTGAACATGTTGAAGCGGCAGCTGATCGCAACTATGAAATCGGCATGCGCTTCTTCTCATTTGAAGTCCTTGAACGGCTGCTCAAGCATTATATCGCCACCCACATGATGCTTAGAGGTTAGAATTATTTAATATACAGGAGAGTTTAAATGGTGAGAATGGAAGAAATCAGATAATTATTTCCGGGTATTTGAGTTTTCCACTTATTGTGGGGGAAAAAGGGCCGTTGGTAAAAGCTTGGCATATGACAAAAAAGAGTCAATTTTCAACAACGTGCCTATCGCGTCCCCGGGGTTGAGGGAAAAGATTAATGGATAATTCTCGTTTAGTTTATTCAACAGAATCAGGTAAAATCTGCACATCGTGTCAAAAATCCCTTCCTGAATGTACCTGCAAAAAGAAGAAATCGAGACCTCAAACACGCATAAAGATTGATGGCATAATTCGGATTACGCGTGAGGTTAAGGGACGCAAAGGGAAAACGGTAACTGTCATATATGGATTTCAGCCCAATCAGATTGATCTCAAAGCACTTGCGAAGCAGCTGAAACAGCAATGTGGTGCTGGGGGATCAGTGAAAGATAAGGTGATTATAATACAAGGGGATCAACGGAAAACGCTAATGAAATTGCTGGAGGAGAAAGGTTATACTGTCAAACTTGCCGGCGGGTGAATTTAGCAAGGCCGTTGGAGGGATAAAGGTTCTAAAAGTGTTGATTGATAAAGGGACAATTAAGATAGTCGAAGGATGAAGACGATTTGCCAACACTCAAAGTGATGGAGATAGGGCACGGGTATCGATATATTGATATGATAATTGGAATGCGTAAACTGTTTAAAGTAGGTGACACCCGTGAAATATAATCATTCGATTTTTTCAATGATTGACTTCAAAAGGACTGCTATGTTAAAGAATCAACCATAGATTTAAATGCGCTAACCCAAAACCAGAGGTAGCCCTGAATTGAATTCAACAAACCCCATTTCTCAATCCGAGATCCGGGGTTTTGTATTTCACAAGAGGAAATTATGAATATTTAATATTTAAAATGCGATCCCGATTTCATTCATTTACGTTTCTGATATTCCTTAAAACTGTCAAGAATAAAGATTTGACCCCATTCGTTTTTAATTAAAATCTCCTCAAGATTGAAATCTGACGAAAAAAATCCTATTTATATAAACTCAACTGCAGTATATGATGCGTCATTTGGGTGCTGCCCGGAGCAGCGGTTATAAGTGCTTGCCACAGGTCGAAGATTTTGGATAAATCGGTGTCTAAATCTATAAACAGCGAAACACGGGACGAAGAACAACTGGTGGCCCGGCTCAAAAAAGGCGATGAAGGTGCCTTTGCGATCCTGGTACGCCGTTTTCAAGCCAAGCTGTTTGGTCTGGCATATGCTTTAATCATGGACCATGAGGAGAGCCAGGACATCGTTCAGGAAGTGTTTTTAAAAGCGTATCAGAACATCGGTAAATTCAAGGGCCAGGCAAAGCTATCCACCTGGTTGCATCGAATTACAGTAAATCAGTGCCTGAACTGGAAGAGACGCTGGTTCCGACGCCGTCGCTCCCAACACCGCTCCCTTGACATTGACGGCAACAATCTTTTCCTGGAACCGCTTACAGATGACAATACCCCGGAAAGGCGTTACCAATACAAAGAGCTACAGCAAAAATACTGGAAAGCATTACAAGCTTTGCCGGAAAACGCGCGAACCGTCTTTGTACTCAAAGAGCTGGAAGGGCTGTCATATGACGAAATTGCAACCACACTCCGGCTCAACCGGGGTACGGTGAGTTCGCGTTTGCACTATGCCCGTAAATACTTAAAAAGGGTCTTGCAACCTTATCAAAGCGGAGAATGATCATGGCCGGTCAGAAAAATTTGTGTGATTTGATTATTTTGAGTCGATACGCCGATCAGGAGACAAATCCGGAGGAAACGCGCCAGGTCAAGGCGCATCTGCTGTCTTGCCCGCAATGCCGCCAAGTCCTGGCAGAACAGCGCCAATTGGCGGAACTGCTGCAGCAGGGGGTATTTGCGGCACAAAAGGCAGTTGATTTCGATCGACTCGAAAAGCGCATTTTGACCGTTGACCGCCGGCCAGGCGGCATATGGAGCGACATTCGTGATTGGGCGTTGTCATGGAAAGTGGCGCTCCCCGTGGCGGCGGCAGCCGCCGCCCTGATTCTGTTTTTCTATACCCCACTGTTTCAGCCGCCGTCTCCATCCGGTCCCTCTGCAATCATAAATTCTTTTACAGGAAGGGTAACATCTGTTATGATCCTGGAAACTCCCCGGAGCCAACAGACCGTCATCTGGTACAGCGAAGAGCCACCGACAGACAATGCATCCGAAAACACGCAAAAAATTTAAATTGGCAATTCTGGTCGGGGTTCTGCTCACCATGGTTACACCCATGAGTTGGGCAGACCCCAAGATTTCCGTCGAGGTTAAAACAGTGCTGGCGTCTTCCCAGGGAAATTACCTGGATCCCCAGTTGTCCCAGATGGCAGCGGAACTCCAGAGCCTGTTCCGCTATACGTCCTACCGGTTGCTGAGCCGTGACCGGTTGACCCTTCAGCCTCGCCAAACCGGCAAATTATCGCTGCCCGGAAATCGCAACCTGCATATCACCTACATCGGAATCCAGGGCCAACGCGTTGGACTGCTGCTAAAAATGTTCAAGAATAAAAACAATGTCTTTGAGACCAATATTCAGTTGAAAAACCGCAGCAGCATCATTGTCGGTGGACCCAGATACGACGTTGGGTACCTCCTTTTCAACATTTACACCTCTTATTAAACCCCTCCGGCATCCCGCTATTTCGAAAAATACATATCATCTTTTTTTGCGGCCTGGTTTAGACGTGATAGGTAATGCGGGCAGTCTGCATGACTTCACGGGCTGGAAAAAGCCGATTCTTACGGATAGTGGCGGTTATCAGGTCTTCAGCCTTTCCAAATTGAGAAAAATCGATGACGAGGGGGTTGAGTTTCGTTCGCACCATGACGGATCAGCTCATTATTTTAGCCCCGAAAAGGTGATGGATATTCAATCTGTTCTCGGTTCAGATATTGTCATGCCATTGGATGAATGTGCTCCGTATCCTTGTCCTAAAGATCAGGCGCCAAGTCACGACACCGTTGGCAGGGCATCGCCATCGGTTTCGGTGCAGCCCTTCTCGGGCAGGCCTTATTGGACCAGCATCAGGCGCCTACCGAATATGAGGGATCGGTTTACCGATCCAGAGGTCATCGGCCACATGGAAGGTACCGGCACCGGCATCACCGCCATGGACACTGGGAATATCGTAAGATTTGGGTGGCACCTGCTTACAAAAAGATCTGGAATCCAGGGCATTACAACCGCAGGGGGCGCTGGGTAAAGGGACACTGGATTGAGATCAAGGTATCAGATGGATTCTGGAGAAAGGAACGGATATGGGTGGCCGGCAGGTAGACACCCTGAATAGCTGAATTCCGTTTACCCCAATAAAGGGGACGCTTTAAACTTATTAACTTTCTATCCGATCTCAGGAACTAAGTTTAAAAGTTGAGAACGTCCCCCTCCTTCCCCGTCCTGTCCCTCTTCTGATAATGACCCCTTTGTTTTCCAAATCGCGACTCAGTGTCAGATCTTGACGTCGTCCTCGTACTTGACACACGTTTCTCTTTTTTTTACAATTTAGACAGAAATTGAAACCCAAACAGACCGAAATTTCTAAGACCTGGGTTTGACAACCAATATGGCAAAGAGACCCCTAAAAAAGTACCGGCTCAACAGCATCAAAGACCCGGCTATCAAACGGATTTTGAAACCATGCGAGGCCCGGGCCGGTCATGGCACCATTATTATTTTACTGGCTTATTCCATTATTGGCGGCGCTTTGTTCGGGATTTACAAGCTCGTCAGATGGCTGATCGACATCGCTCACAGCTAATTATCCTGCCACACGATTCTCTACATATCTCAGATGAAAATCAATGACATTAAAACGATTTGACAACGTGGTCATACCCCAGCACTTTGGTTGCCTCCTTTACGTCAGAAAAACAAACGAATACCTCCCTTACGACCGGCTGACGACGGATGTGCTTATTCATACAACCACACAGTCCCTTTTTAAGCTTGCCGGTCCTTTGGCCAATCAAATAAGCCCCAAACAAATGGATGCATTTTACAAAATCGGCCGGCGAATGAAATTTCTAGATCGAAGCGGTTGTTTCTTAGGCGAGGTTATCCGCGCCACACCTCCGCCCGATCATCTGATAGCGCCATTGACTCTGCATGTCAGCGTCACCCAAAGTTGTGACTTGAAGTGCCGGCACTGCTTTGCAGCCCCGGAGATGTCCAGTCCTGATAAACGGCTCCTAAATTCTGACCAATTGGAACAACTATCACAGGAATGCGCGGTCATGGGCTGTATGAGAATGGCTCTAACCGGCGGTGAACCGTTAAATCGGCCAGACATTTTCGAGCTGATCGACACCGTTATGGACAAGGGCATCGACGTGTGTTTGACAACCAACGGTATAAGAATTAATAAAGATATTAGCCGTGAACTGGCCAAGCGCCCTCTTGCCTGGATCAATATCAGTCTGGACGGCGCATGCGCCAAAACCAATGATACTATACGGGGAAAAGGAACCTTTGATAAGGTAACGGGCAATATCATCAGGCATCTAAGATGGCGTGTACCATTTGGTTTGTCATTTACTATCAGCAAGCTAAATATTGGCGAAATCCCGGCCTTGCCTGGCTTGGCAAAAAAATTAGGTGCACAGGCACTTCTACTCAGGGGAGTTTATCCTCTGGGGCGGGCCAAAGACGCAAAAAAAATCCATCTATCAATGTCTCAATACGAGAAAGCTCTGGCCACCCTTGCCAGCATCAGCGATCCTATACGGGTTGTACCCACCAGTTGCGAAGCGCAGGAACATGAAAATATGGCGGTTGTTTTTGACAATTACGGTTGTGCCGCAGGAAACACAACGGCCAGTGTCTACCACAATGGGGATGTTTCGCCGTGCTCGCTGA
>CAMYNZ010000215.1 GCA_947259865.1 uncultured Desulfobacterales bacterium
TTTTCTTCTTTTATTTCTTCCTCTCCGTCCTTTTCCTTTTTGAGGGTTTCGATTTCGCCCTTCAAGACATCGATCTCTTGTTTGTATTTTTCAACACTTCCACCGGTTGATTCTTCTGTATCAAATGGTTCTTCCTCTTTCCAACTATCTTTCAATTCGTCGAATCCGAGGTATACTGCCAATCCGCCGCCCAACAAAAGCATTACCGGGATTATACCTGCTAAAACCTCGAAAAATTCCTCCCACCATATAACAAGACCGATCAAGCCGAAGGCCGCCGCAACCGCCCCCCCTAATAACGTTTTCATAGGCTCTTTCCTCCTCTCGTTGATATCTCCGATACTCTCGTTGCCAGCCAATTTCTTGACCGCTAAGTTAATACCGATGGGATGTTCCGTCAAATGAAAATTTCAGAAAGCAGCACCTTTTATCACGCAGATGGCATCGTAGGGATTATATCGTTTGTGCCTCTGAAATGAATATAATATGTATTTTCATATAGTTATGAAAGATTGTGCCCTATTAACATTGACCTTAAGTTGAATACCACTTATTGTTAAAACTAAACCGATCTACCACCTAAAACGTAACACTCAAAACTTAAAACTAATTTTTTTCCTTTTTATAAAATCGTCAAATAATATATTGCAAATTATATTTTATTTTGTTAATTTATCAATCTGCGTCAGCACGAACACTTTTGCATTAAAAAACCTGTTTCCGATACCTGTAATTTTCTCACTTCCCTTGCGGTTAATCAATGTGCAAATCCCACGCAACCTATAACTTCAAATAGAATACCTTAAATTAAGTATGTGGGTATCAAAACAGTTAAAATCAGTTACATACATACGAAAATTCCGCGAGTGGATCAGCAGGGCACTTGATGGGACCCACAACCACTATAGCTGTTTTCTTTCTGGAAATTTCGGAACGTTTTCATCGGCTCTGCTGAGGCTTTTTTATTCCGGAATAAAGTTGGACAATGATCAGCTCGGTGTGGCCCAAAAAGTTCCCAAGGATGCCATACGGGTTTTTGCAAATAAATACAAAAGCGAATTTGATTTCCTTTTCTATCACACGCGTTACCGGCAGCTCGGGCTGCCTTACCCCCAGATCGGCTTTGATTACCGGGTCTTTATATGGCAAAAGGTTTCCCGCATTTTCAAAATTATCCTGGCCAAACTGGATTTCTTTTTTCAAAGCTTCTCTTTTCCGGATCCTTACAGCGGCGGGTATATCAAAAAAGAACTGTTGGCCGGTCAGGCAGCATTTCTGTCATTGGTAGAAAAAGGCGGGTTTTATCGCCGATTCGTCAAAGCGAAAACAGATCCGATCCAATATCTTATCGAAATTCAAAAAACAATTGACCGACCTATTTTCATCATTCCGCACTTGATGTTCTTCAGCAAAGATCCGAGCCGGTCTAACCCGACCCTCATTGATATATTGTTTGGCGGTGAAGACAGACCGAGCAGGCTGCGCCGTTTGATAACACTTTTTAGAAAACCCGGAAAAGTCTTTGTGGAGGTTTCGGAACCATTAAATCTGATGCAATTTTTAGATCAGAAACACATACGGAGACAGAGTCTTGCACAGCAGACCAGCACAATACGCCATAACCTGCTGATGCAGTTCAACCGCCATCGCCAATCTATCACCGGACCCATCTTGAAATCCAGGGAGGAGATCAAAGAAAGCATTCTAACCAATAAACGTTTTTACGAATTCATGGAAAATTATTCAAAATCAAGGGAGACCCCCATACATGAAGTTCGCAAAAAAGCCGATGCATATCTAGAGGAAATTGCGGCCAATTATAATACCGGCTTTATAAAATTGGGTTCTGTCTTCGTTGGTTGGATTTTGAGGATCATGTTTGAGGGTGTCACAATCAATCATGAAGGTTTAAATCGGGTCAAAACCATGTCACAAAAGGGCCCGCTGATACTGATCCCCAGCCACAAAAGCCACATAGATTACCTGCTGCTGTCCTATCTATTGTATAACCACAATATGCCCTGCCCGCATATTGCCGCCGGAAAAAATCTCTCATTTTGGCCCATGGGTCCGCTGTTCCGAAAGGGTGGTGCGTTTTTCATCCGCCGCAGCTTTAGAGGGGCGGTGTTGTATTCCAAGGTTTTTACCGAGTATGTTTACTATCTTCTAAAGGAAGGCTTTAATATCGAATTCTTTATTGAGGGCGGGCGTAGTCGGACCGGCAAACTTATCCTTCCTAAATTGGGTTTGCTCTCCATCTTGCTGGACGCATATAAAAGCGGTGTTTGCGATGATATGATATTTGTTCCCATATATGTCGGCTATGACCGGGTCCTTGAAGAAGGTGCCTACCTTCATGAACTGGAGGGCGGGCAAAAAAAGCCGGAGAGTTTTTGGGAGGTCCTTAAGGCCAGAAAATTTTTAAAAAGAAGATACGGCAAAATATATGTCCAGTTCCATGAACCGCTGTCCCTTAAAGATATTTTGAAACAACAGGATGCCTCACTGGTTGAAATGAAACCCAAAGAGAAAAATGCCTTCTGCCGGAATTTGGGGCATCGGGTGATAAATTCCATCAACAAAAAGACCGTGGTTACCCCGCATGGATTGGTAGCAAGTGCGCTTTTGAACTTTGCCAAAACAAGTTTTTCATTCGATCATTTGAGATCCCAGGTATGTACATATGTAAATTATTTAAACACCCAGGGAGCCGCCTTGGCTGACACTCTTATCGTTGATAAAGATCATGCCATCCGCAACGCATTTGATGCCTATACCCAGAGGAAATTCATCGACATGCTGCCCAGGGCCAAAGAAAACCCCGCACCTGCAATAAAATATAGAGTAATTGAAAACAGAAGACCTTTTCTGGAATATTACAAAAACAACTGTATTTCTTTTTTTGTTCCAGCAGCATTCACCGCCCTTGAGATACTCAAAAACGATGCTTTCCAGTTTTCAGCCGCCGATCTGCACGTCGGTTATACTTTTCTACAGGAATTTTTCAAAAATGAATTTGCTTACGACATTGAGCTAACACCAGAATATTATGTGAGAAAAAGCCTCAAAGCGTTTATTGATGATGCGATCATAATGCCGCACCAGACACTACCGGACACATACAATGTAACCGCGGCCGGATTTCGGAAGCTAAAATTATATTCCAGGTTCCTGAAAACCTATTTTGAGGCCTATTGGGTTGTATTGAGTTATTTGATGCACAGCCATAAAAACTCGCTAGAAAACAAGGAACGCATCCGCAAAATTGAGGCCAGGGGCAATCGCATGTTTAAGTCAAAGGAGTTAGAGCGAAAAGAAGCTCTTTCAAAGGTCACGTACCAGAATGCAATCGATTATTTTATCAGTCATGGTGTCAAGGGTGCCGATAATACGGATAAAATCACAATTTACGATGAAGCCATAAACAGATATTTGAATTATCTTCAAAATTAATATCTCTTACAAATTCAGACTAGAAGTTATCTCAAAAATAGTGGATCGCTTTCAATGGCAAAACGTCCCGCGGTTTGAAAGCGGAGTCCGCCAGAGTAGGTTGGCGGATGAGCAGTACATTTCAAGCCGCAGGACAACACAGCCATTGGACGCTAGCCCGCCGGAGGCGGATAAAATGCATTTTTTAGATAACTTCTAGCGCCGGAACAGTAGAATTATGAGGGCCCTGATTCTTGCCGCAGGATACGGCACCCGACTTGAGCCTTTCACGTCAAACCTTCCCAAACCCCTTTTTCCAATCGCCGGGCACCCGCTGCTGGATAGCATTATCAGAGCTTTACAAGCAGCCGGCTGTCATTCAATTATTATAAACACCCATCACCTGCATGAAAGAATTGATCAATTTTTAGCTGAACAAAAATACACCATACCCATTCAGACGCGATACGAACCGCAGATTTTGGGTACCGGTGGCGCCATAAAAAACGTGGCAGATTTTTGGGACAACCAGCCATTTCTGGTGATCAACAGCGATATTGTTACTGATATTGATCTGCGAGCGATCTATGATTTTCATCTAAAACATACCCACCCGGCAACCCTGGTAATGCACGACTGTCCCCGGTTCAATACGGTTTCCATCAGCAAAAGCGGATTTATCATCGGATTTGATGATCAGAGGCGAGTGCAAAAATCAACCACAGCAATCCAACGCGCCTTTACAGGTATACAGGTCCTGGATCCCGAAATTCTCAACTTCATCCCCCCCAACGGCTATTTCAGCAGTATCGTTGTATACGAAAAAATGATAAAAAGCGGCCGCCGAATCAAAGCATTTATTTCAAAGAATCACTACTGGACAGACATCGGGACACCGGACAGCTACCATCGGGCCGTTTACGACAAAATGGCCCCGATCGCGTTCGAGCGCGCCTGGCCGGGATGTCAGATCCGGAAAATAGACCGAAAAAAACTTCAAGGCGATGGATCCGATCGGAAATGGTATCGGTTGACAACCGCAAAGCGATCTCTTGTCATGGCCGATCACGGTATCAGAAAAGGACCGCAAACTTCGGCGGCTGATGCTTTTGTGGCCATCGGCCGCCATTTAGATGCTGTCGGGTTGCCCGTTCCAAAAATATATCTGGATGATTCATTTTCAGGTCTGGTTTTTCTGGAAGATTTAGGGGATGAAAACCTGCAGCAGGTCATTCAGAAAATGAGCGGCAGGGCTGAAATTATGGGTTGTTATCGATCCGTCATCAAGCTGCTGTTAAAACTATCTGTTGCCGGTGCCAAGAATTTTAAAATCTCCTGGACCTACCAGACGCCAACCTATGATCAAGGACTCATTTTGGAAAAGGAATGCCGTTATTTCGTTGAAGCGTTTTTGCAGCAGTACCTTGGCTGGGATACAACCTTCGGTGATCTCGCGGAGGAATTTATTTTTCTGGCTGAAAAAGCGGTTGAATTTTCGATCTACGGATTCATGCATAGAGATTTCCAATCCCGCAATATTATGGTCAAAAACGGGCAACATTACATCATCGATTTTCAGGGCGGACGAATCGGACCCATCCAATATGACCTGGCATCCCTTCTGATTGACCCGTATGTAGCGATCCCTTTAAACCAGCAAGCGCAGCTGCTGGAATACTGCGCCCGAAAACAGCATGCGGTCGGTATAGCCGAACCGGAAAAATTTATTGCCGGTTATTCCTATTGTGCTTTGACTAGAAATCTCCAAATACTGGGAGCCTTCAGCCATCTTAGCAAAATTAAGAAAAAGCACTATTTTGAAAAATATATCCCTTGCGCGGTTAAAACATTAGCGTATAACCTTAATACCTTAACGGATACAAACTTTCCCAAATTAAAAAAAATTGCAAAAAAATTAGTGTCGAAGGAGGTGTTTAATGGGCACAGTAAAAGTAATGGTTAACGGGCTTCCCGGCAGCATGGCCGGCGTTGTAGCACGGCAAATAATCACAGACGACCGCTACGATCTGATACCGCATTCACTGACCGGCCCTGAAATTTCAGAAACCGAACACAATTTGAAAGGACTCTCTATCCGCCTGATACAGTCCGAGGCGCAGGATACGGTATTGCCGCAGATCAAAGAGTCCGAGGGTGTATTTATCAGTGTCGACTACACCCATCCAAGCGCCGTTAACACCAATGCTGAATTATACTGTAACCACGACTTGCCGTTTGTAATGGGCACCACCGGCGGGGACCGCAAGCGACTCGAGGAAACGGTGGTTGCATCTTCCACAGGGGCAGTTATTGCACCCAATATGGCAAAACAAATCGTCGGCTTCCAGGCTATGATGGCATATGCAGCCCAAACGTTTCCAAATCTTTTTAAAGGCTACTCTTTGCAAATCAGGGAAAGTCATCAGAAGGGCAAAGCGGACACCAGTGGCACGGCCAAGGCCATGGTCGACTATTTTAATGCTCTGGGCACCCCTTTTGGGGCAGATGAAATTGTGATGGAACGAGATCCCACCGCTCAACAGACTGAATGGGGCATCCCGCAAGAATTTCTGACCGGGCACGGTTGGCACACCTACATCCTGGTCTCGGACGATCAGACCGTGCGCTTTGAATTCAGCCACAACGTCAACGGCCGCGAAATCTACGGCAAAGGTACGCTGGATGCGGTTATGTATCTGTTTGAAAAAATAAAAGATGGGGCAAGCGGTAAGGTCTATACCATGATAGATGTACTCAAAGGCAGCTAACTCCTGTATAAATTCAGGCGGTTGATCTTTCCTTGTGAACGATTGAAATAGGAGTTGACTGAAAAGAAAACTAATATTAATAGAAAAGAATTATTATTTAGGATAAAGAGACTTCCGTTGGCAGACCATAAAAAAAGATTTGAAATCATCATCCAAAAATTAAGGGATAAAGGCCACAAGATAACGCCTCAGCGGCTGGCTATCGTTAAAATTCTTGCCAAAGGTGAAGGCCATCCCAGTGTTGAAAATATCCATGTCCAGATAAAAAAAGACTTTCCGACAATGAGTCTTGCCACTGTATACAAAAATATTACATTAATTATGTCCAGATAAAAAAAGACTTTCCGACAATGAGTCTTGCCACTGTATACAAAAATATTACATTAATTAAATCACTTGGTGAAGTTCTTGAGTTAGGGTTCCCGGATGGGAGTAACCGATATGATGGAAACAAGCCTAGCCCCCATCCGCACGTCATCTGTATCAAGTGTAAAAAAATTGTCGACCCAGACCTGGATAGCCTGGATGAAATGAAAAAAGAGGTCGCATTAGAGACTAATTTTAAAATTCTGAATCATAGGTTGGACTTTTTCGGTATATGCAGCAATTGTATGGCAGAGAAAGTTTAATATATTTTTTTGCCATTAATTGATAGTCGTTATCATATAATATTTTATTTCTATAATCAAATGAATGAGGAGGTCAACATGTCTGAAAAGAAAAAACTGACCCATAATGTTGGTGCCCTGTCGCTGATAATCAGAATGTAATGACAGCCGGCCCCAGATTTTGCGCTCAAAAAATGGTGCGACGTTCTTCTAACGATCGTTCAAATCTCCCATTGTCACCAAAATCAATCGATAAGTCCGCTAAAGTTAGTTAGATAGATGGGCACCGAAACACTCTATTCATAGCAGCACGGTGCATAAATTCAGACAACGAAAGGAGGAAACATTATGAATGAAGATAGCAAGTGCCCGGTAACGGGATCCACTGCCGGCGGTGGTACGTCGAACCGGGACTGGTGGCCGAACCAGTTGAACCTCAAGATTCTTCATCAGAACTCTCACATGAGCAATCCCATGG
>CAMYNZ010000216.1 GCA_947259865.1 uncultured Desulfobacterales bacterium
TAATCTCCATCGATTGAGCAAGAGGCGTGCCATTAAAAAAAATATTGATAAGTAACTGAAAATATTATCATTAGTACAAACATGGATTTGAGGAAGCAATAAAGTGAAGGGAATTAACTACACATTCAGCACTATAAAAACAGGGAACACGAATATAAGGAAACAAGTCAATGGGTTCGATACGAAGGGGATTCCATACACCACTGTGTAGGATAGGAAATAAAAATAGGTAAATTAGGTAATACCCGCAGGATATGGATTTTTGAAATAGCCGTTAGTTCCTGAAATCAGCCGGATTCAACTTGTATTTCTTAAGCAGCTCGTAAAGATCGGCGCGATACTTGCCGGCCAGTTTGGCAGCCTGACTGACGTTACCATTCGTGAGTTCAATCAGCTGCACCAGATAGTCCTTTAAAAAATCATCTTTGGCCTGCTTCAATGGTCTGATTCGGTTTTCTTTGATTCCATGTTTCGGCAGAACCAGGTCATCGGTAATCTTATTCTGATCGGTCAGGGCGATGGCACTTTCAACTGTATTTTCCAACTCCCTGACATTGCCGGGCCAGGAATGGTGCAGCAGCTTTTGGATGGCCAAAGATGAAAACCCCTTAATTTCTTTTTGTATTATATCGGCATATTTGCTCAAAAAATGCTTTGCCAGCAGGGGAATATCTTCTTTTCTTTCCCTTAGCGGCGGTATCTTAATCAAAATAACGTGAACACGATAAAATAGATCTTTTCTAAAACGGCCCTTGTCAACCTCCGCCGCCAAATCTTTGTTAGATGCTGTTATTATCCGGGTATTTACTTTGATGGTTTTGCTTCCACCCAGCGGATAAAACTCTCTTTCTTCCAGGACCCGCAATAGCTTGGTCTGCATCGTCTGGGGCATTTCCGAAATTTCATCCAGAAAGAAAGTGCCGTTATGGGCTTCGACAAATAGTCCCTTTTTATCCCTGTCGGCGCCGCTAAAGGCGCCTTTTTTGTATCCAAAAAGCTCACTCTCCAGCAAGGTTTCAGGGATCGCCGCGCAATTGATGGCCACAAAGGGCTCATTTCTGCGCGAACTGGCCAGGTGCAGAGATTTTGCAATCAACTCCTTGCCGGTACCACTTTCCCCTTCGATATGGACTGTGGAATCAATGTCTGCGGCCTGGGCAACCTGTTCCAGCACCTTTCGCATGCCATGACTGTTGCCGATAATGTTGTTAAAACCGTATTTTTCATCACACAGGCAACGAAGATTTTTGACTTCTTTAGAAAGCCGGCTTTTCTCCAGGCAATTATTGATTTGCAACAAAAGCTCTTGATAATTAAATGGTTTGGTCAAATAATTAAAGGCACCTTTTTTCATCGCCTGTACCGCGCTGTCGATGCTGCCGTGAGCGGTGAGGATGATGACGGGCAAATCCGGATTTGTCAGATGGAGGTTTTCCATCAATTCGATCCCATCCTCTTGTTTTAATATGAGATCAATAACCGCCAGATCGATCTCCTTATTTTCGCTAAATTTTAGCGCCTGCTTTGCGTCGGTTGCTTTAAATACCCGGTATCCTTCTGCTTCCAGTCTCATCTGGATAACCGTCAAAACGTTTTGATCATCATCGACTACCAGTATATTGTCCATGGATGTCCTCTTGTTTAGAATTGGTTGCAAAACCGCGCCTGAGGCGGGCAAGCCCCATTTTATCCGCCTCAGGCGGGCTAATGCCCGATAAGTCCGCCAGAGATCTTTGGCGGACCAGTCCGCCAGAGATCTTTGGCGGATTGCAAACCGATAAAAAATGCTCACGCATGAATTAGGTTAACCCGTTGAGCCCGTTGGCCCGTTCGCCGGTTATAAATCGGATGGATTCCTTTCGATCGCGGCTGAAAGCCGCTCCCACACATGCATCATCGATATGTGGGAGCGGCTTCCAGCCGCGATATATCCGGCAAACCGAATATTGCGCCCCCGCGTTGGCGGGATAACACATCTGATTATATCGATTCAGGCGTGGCTTGTCCGCCTCAGGCGTGGTTTTGAAGTCAACGACCATCCGCAGAGCGGGTGGCTAGAATTTTCGGCCAGAGGCTGAAAAGGCAAAAGCACATCAGTGCGTTAATCGGTGCACTTGCAACCGGGTGTGAAACACCCGGTTTGTATGGCAAGAAACCACTTCTAGCATTAGTAATCAGCCGGTTTATAGATTTCATTGGAAAAATATCTTGATTCGCTTATAAACTAACTTATACGCAAGATTTATGCCTGTTTGATACAACATGAATCTTGCGAGTTTCAAATATTTGGGGGGTCACATTATTGTTGCCCCGCTCGTGCTGAAAATATAGACCAGCAAGCCAGGGCGTTTGGCGGTAATATTCAGGGAATGGTCTTCCTTTTCTTTTCTTCAATCTTTAAGTCTATTTCTTTCAGGCGCTTGATATTGCGCTTTAACTCCCGGATTTCTTTTTTTTGATTTTTAACCTTTTGAGCATATTCGTTTTGTAACTTCTTATTTTGTGACTGTTTCTTTTTAACCTGTTTAAGCCGGAGGTGTAATTTCCCGATATCTTGCTTTTTTGTATTCAGGGTCGCTTCCAGGTCCTGAATGCGACGCAGGTGCATTATCCATAACTCAGCCTGACTTCTCAAATTGCTGTTGGGATAATTGTTGATGAGTTCCTGAAAGGCGGTCGTAGATTTTTTTATATTTTGTTTTGGATTTTCGGGATGCGCATGAACCAGTCCTATCTGATAGAGCGCCTGGTCACCCAGTGAACGCGAAAATAATTCAAAAGCCGTCCGGCTTTCTCTCAGCGCGGCCTCAAAGTTTCTTCTTTCCATGTAATATCTGGACAATGCGAGATGCTCCTCGGATTTCCACTTCTCAGGATAATAGAGGCATCCCTCGAGTCCCATTAAAAATATTATGCAACCGGCAAGGCAAAAAAGAAGGTGCTTCCTTTGCCGGGCGTGCTGGTCGCCCATATCTGCCCCCCATGGTCTGTAACGATATATTTGGCGATGGACAGACCCAGACCCGATCCCCTGATCCTGTGTCCATCTGCATGTCCCCGTGAATATTTATCAAAAATAATCTGAAGATTCTCTGTGTTTATACCCATCCCGGTATCTGATACAGCCACGCACACGAAATTTTTCTTACGGTTGAAGGGGACTGTTTGAATGAATATCCGCCCTTTTTCAGACGTAAATTTCAGTGCATTTGCAATTAGGTTTTCCAGGACCTGACCAATCTTTTCTTCATCAATGAGTACGGCCGGCAACTTTTGAGGAGGTTTTAGTTCAAGATTAATCTTTTTGCTCCGGGCAATAGGCCTGAGTTTTTTGACGGTTCGTTCAATGACCGCAATCAAATTGCAGGTGGTAAACCGGTATTCCATCATTTGCGCTTCCATTCGTGAAAAATCCAGAATCCGATTGACTGAATTTATCAACCTTTCACATTCTTCCTGTGTGATCGTCAGCAGTTGATGTTGTTTTTGCGCGTCACTGTTGTACGTCCCCTCCATGAGCATGCTCGAGGCTTCTTTTATGGCCGTCAGAGGCGTACGCAGCTCATGCGAAACATGGTTGATAAAATCAACCTTCTTTTCATCCAGTCTTCTCAATTTATCACTCATTGTGTTGAAATCATCAGCCAGGGCTTTAATTTCAGGCGGCGCTTTGATTTGCGGGATTTTTTCGTATGTACCAAGGGCTAATTCTTTAGTTTTTTTCTGCAAAAGTATGATGGAGTGATTAATACTTCTGGTATTCAGAAATGAAATCAAAACACCCACCAACACTGTTAATATCGCGGTAAATACGGTCATACTCAAAACCCGTTTACTGATCTGACTGGATGATAGTATTTTATTTTCCCTGTCTGATCTTACAATGTTCATTATTGTTTTGAGCTTACGGTTGATACCGTCTACGATATCGTCTTTTTTTTGCATATACTTTTTGTTTGGGATCTTCTGTCCTTTAGCCATCAATTCGGTCTCTTCCTTGGACAGAGAAATATACTCCCGATATAAACTTGCGGTCTCGGAAAACAAATTCTTCTTTTGGGCCGTGTTCATTCGAGGTTCACCGTCCTTCAGATCCCTGACGATCAGGTCCTGAATATCCCGGAATTTTTTTCTGAAGTCCGGATCCTGGGAGATGAGGTATTTTCTCTCGAAACTCACCTGGGAAAATATGGCTTCCAGGAGATGCTCCATATGAGCCAGGGTGGCGCCATCTTCCGCAGTTCCCCGGATAAGAAGGTTTATCTGATTTAAATTAAAAGCCACATACACTCCCAATGCAATGACCAATACCAGTATGGCGATGTAACCGAGTGTCAACCGCATCAAAAGTGACATTTTTATCATGATCCCAACTCAGTTGTTATGGCTTAGTGTTCAGTAAAGAATTTAACTATTACGTTCGGGTGCTGCTTTTTTAGGGCTCAATAGTATCATTTTTTGTTAAAAACGCAACCCGCAACGATTGCAGCAGTCGTTGCTGCAATTAAGGTTCCTTCGCCTGGGTCGGTTCACAGCAGAAAACCATGAAAATGATAGCAGCCATTATATTGTTATTCGAAACGCCTGGTTTCACGGGCTGCAATCCTCAAAAATGCGGCCAGACTTTTGTCGACATCAGCCGCGGTGGTCGCCCAGGAAGTGACACTGATCCGCATGGCAGTGTGGCCCTGCCACACCGTGCCGCCGCACCAGCAGGTGCCGTCATTCTGTATGCCTTTAATTACGCGATTTGTGGTTTCGGCAACTTCGATGCTGCGAGCACGACGGGACATTTCGGGGACGTGGTGATGGGGCTCGGGTCTTTCGTCACCTACCAGATAGGCGGCGCTTGTGGACATCGCAGCCCTGAGATAGTCTGGATTGCGACATATTATTATTCCACTGTCCTGGGGGACATTCAGCCACTTATGGGCATCGGTGGCCCAGGAGTCGGCCTGATTGACCCCGGCAGTCAGGTAGGCGTGTTCGGGTGCGGCTGCGGCCCACAGACCAAAGGCACCGTCCACATGTACCCAGGCCCCGGCTTGATGTGCGGCTGCACAGATCTCGTGAGCCGGATCAAAAGCACCGGTATTAACATTTCCGGCCTGGAGGCAGATAATGGTTGAGTCAGATAATTCAGGTAGCGCATCGCTGCGCATTCTACCCAGTCCATCCACCGCAACCCGGATCAGACGGTCACGCCCAAAACCCAGCAGACTGAGCGCCTTCAATACACTGACATGTACCTCTTCACCAACGACGACTTTTATCGACGGCGCTTCAAACAATCCCCGGGATTCAACATCCCAACCCTGTTTCTTTAACACAGCATGTCGGGCAGCGGCCAAACCTGCAAAATTGGCCATGGTGGCTCCGGTTGTGAACCCGCCACCCGCCTCCGACGGTAATGAGAAGATATCGAGCAACCAGCCGATTGAAATCTGATCCAGGGCGGCGGCCACCGGAGATGCGATATTTAAACCGGCGTTTTGATCCCAGGCGCCGGCAAGCCAGTTGGCTGCCAGGGACGCCGGCAACGCGCCCCCGACAACAAAACCGAAAAAACGTCTTCCGGCGGTGGCGACGGTGGCAGGTGAGCCGATCTCATCCAACTGCCTCAGCACGGTCGCCGGATCGGTGGAATCATCGGGCAACGGTTCGTCCAATTCAGACAATCGATTAATGGCATCGGGTGACGGGGCTACGCTACGCGATTCAAGTTCCGACAGGTAACGAGCCGCGCGTTCAGCCGCTGCATTCAATATATCTTTCATCAATATCCTCCAGCGGGTTCAGCTGCGAAATGGCACTGATGTTTATAGGAGGTGGCAAATAAGTTTCCAGTTAACTCGCTCTTGTGTTTATATCACCGGCGCGTTTACGCAACATTTCTAAGATACAGCAGGTACCGGATGCGGCAAGTAAATGCTTAAGCGTGTGGCCGCTGATAATGTGTGACAGCTGGAAAATTTGTGCATCAAGCACTTCGGCCAACCTGCTGATGAAATAAAGTAACATGGCTGCAATAATATAGCGAAGATAATTCGCCGGTTTTTCATACAACGCTAAAATTAAGGGGATTAAAATCATCGGCAAGAATTGCACCAGGCCATAAATTCTCAGATCACCGCGGCCGTGGACCTCGCTCCATTCCCAATACACCACACTCCCGCCACCCGCAATCAGTAACGGTAAGAGTAAAACGAGAGAGGCCCGCGGGCTGGCCGTCTCGGAGACTACAGCGCAGAAAAAACCCATGAAAGCAATCGTCATGGGCAAGCGATCCCAAAACAGCGTATTGTTTGATGGATAACAATGATAATAGGACGATCCAAATCCAGTAAAAAACAGACCCATAAAAAAGATGAGATAGTGCAACCTGGAGGCCTGAAAACTATTTTTCTTCAATAGGCTTGCGGTGAAAATCATCCCCCACAAGCCGGCAATGACAAAGGGCGCGTTGGATAGCACATCAAATGCATTCGGAATTCCCAGAATTTTCCTATTGTCTGCAAATCTATGATAATCAGGGTTTTGCGGGATTGGTCCCACAAAAATGAATGTACCCGTTATTACAATTATTGCGGTTGAGATAATTATAAAAGTTTTGATATTTGTTTGCATGGGATGTGCTTGAGCAGTTGAATCGGCAGCCGTATCAGGCAAGTAAATCCAATCCGATCCTGCAGTGAGTTTCAACGCCGAGTAAAAGGATATTCTCGTTAAAATCGAATGCGGCATTATGTATGGGCGCACCGCCTTCGCGACCCACGCCGAGGGCATAAAAAAAGCCCTTTGACTTTTGCAGATAGTAGGCCATGTCCTCGCCGCCCATGGTTGGTTGGGGCTCAACCACCCGTTTTTTGCCCACAACCTTTTCTGCGCAGCGGCGAACCACCTCAAGCATAGATTCATCGTTGATGGTGGGGGGATATCCCCGGTCAAATTTAAGTTCAAATCCAGCCCCCATGGATTCACAGACCCCGCGAACCACTTTTTCGATGCGTGCTTCCCAGGAGGTCCAGATATCTTCGTTAAAAGTTCTGGTAGTACCGCTCAGTTCGGCTTCGCCGGGGATAACATTGAAGGCTTTGCCCGCATGGAAGCTGCCCACTGTGATCACCGTCGGTTCCAGGGGATTCATATGCCGGCTAACAATTCGCTGCAGGGCATTAACGACCTGGACTCCCACCTCAAGTGCATCCACACACAAATGCGGCATCGCGCCGTGCCCCTCGCTGCCAATTATTTTTAGGTCGAAGCGATTCATAGCCGCCATGAATCGCCCGGCTTTTAACCCAATGGTTCCCTCCGGGATCTCCGGCCATACATGGCAACCGATGGAATAGTCCACTCGCGGGTTTTCCATCACTCCGGCCTCGATCATGGGTTTGGCGCCACCCGGACCCTCTTCCGCAGGTTGGAAGAGGAATTTAACATTACCGCTGAGCTTATTCTTAATCTTATTTAATACGGTTGCTGCGCCCAGGGCCATGGCCATATGGGCATCGTGTCCGCAGGCGTGCATGGTGCCTTTATGGGTTGATGAAAAAGCTAAACCGGTTGCTTCCAAAAGGGGCAGGGCATCCATATCGGCACGAATCATCAATGTCGGACCGGGTTTCCCGGTTCTCATTAATCCCACTACACCGAACCTGGCGATCCCTGTTTGCACGTCAAACCCTTCACGCTTTAAATAATCTGTCACATAAGCAGCGGTTTTCTTCTCCGTGTATGCGGTTTCGGGAATCCTATGCAGGTCGCGGCGGGTATTAATTATCAGATCTTTATGTTCATTGACCAGTTCTTTGACATTTATCATGATAAAGCCTCTCAATGTCTAATTTAGATTAACCGCGTTTGCCCTTTTCGGTAAGGCTGTCGAAATCATCTTCATATCGGTTTTGCATTCAAGCCAGGAAACTATCTCATATTTTCACAAATAGGATCAATGGAAAAAGATTTTATAAAATCCAAATAAGGCCTGCCTATCGCGATAACACCAACTGTAAAACGGTCTGTAAGATTGGACGTGAAAATTTAGGTGAAATGTGATATGGTAAGTCATTGAATTTTTTTAAGGTATTTGCGCCAGAAGCTTATTGCAGGAATCCGCCGTAACTACAGAATTTGTCTATGGCCAGGTTGTTGTCGACCATGGGCGCATATTGGAAAAAGCAACCGCTATCGTTGTCAGTTTACTCAAATCGATCGAAGAATTCACTCACCATACAATAAGCTAGAATCAAACTACGGACTCAGGATCGCCAGAGATCCCGGCTGTTGATAATTTGGGTATATGTCCTACCAGATCGAACGCATACAGAAAGACATCGACTATATAAATACGTGCAATGCCACACCCGATAAAGGAATTACGCGCCTGACATTTTCTGAGGAATATCAGGCAGCCATTGCCTATGTGGTGGGCGAACTGAAGCAAGTCGGAGCGATAATTTCATACTGCCAGGCAGGCAATATAAGGGCCCGGTTACCCGGTACCGATGATAACGGTCCAGCGGTAATGATGGGTTCTCATCTGGATACGGTGGTTCATGGGGGTAGATTTGATGGTGTCGTGGGGATTGTGACCGCACTGGAGGCAGCCCGCATAATTGTTGAAGAAAAATATAGGCACCGTCTGCCCATCGACGTCGTGGTCTTTGCAGAAGAAGAAGGGTCCAGATTCAATTGGGGGCTTTTGGGCAGCTCGATATGGACCGGAAAATTGGACCTTACCCGAATATCCGATGTTAAAGACTCCCGAGGTGTTGCTTACCCGGAGGCTATGGCTATCGCGGGATATGAGATTAGCGACACATCACTGCTTGAGTCTCATAAACTCAAAGCGATGCTTGAGGTTCACATCGAACAGGGTGGTATCCTTGAAAAAAAAGGGTATAGAATCGGTCTGGTTGAAGCAATAGCCGGGATTAAACATCTGGATATCACCATTATCGGGACAGCCGACCATGCAGGTACAACTCCTATGGACGATCGTTCCGATGCACTGCAGGCAGCGGCCCGCATTATCACAGCTGTGGAGGAAATCGCTCAGAAAATCGGATCTCACACAGTGGCGACAGTTGGCCGAATAAGATGTGAACCCGGGCAGGCTAATGTAATACCAAATCTTGTCACCTTCAGCCTGGATGTCCGCAACCCAGATCAGGACATTTTGAATTCAGCGCTGGCGACGATTAAAAAAACAGTGAAAGCGGTCTGTCATAAACGCGATCTCGAATATAAAATAACTCCTCTGGGTGACGCAAAACCGGTGTCTCTCTCCAGTGAGATCGTCGACCTGATGGAACAAATAGCTCGAGAGAAAAATATCGATCCCTTGAAGATGGTAAGCGGTGCCGGTCATGATACCGCCCTTTTAGCTGACTTGACAAAGACCGGGATGATCTTTGTGCCAAGCGAAAAGGGGCGCAGCCATTGTCCGGAAGAATACACCCGGCTGGAAGATATTGGACTAGGGTGCGACTTGCTCCTGGCGACCGCGATGTCGCTTGCCAAACACGTTTGACTTTTGATGTTCATTTAACGATGGGGTGCTGTTATGGTGCTTTCACAAATTCTGGTAGACCTGGCCATAATAAGTATTTTTTTGGTCCTGGGTGCAATCGTCAGGCAAAAAATACGTGTTTTTCAACGATATGTTATACCGGCTTCGGTCCTCGGGGGTATCATCGGGCTGATTCTCGGCAAAAATGTATTGGGTCTGTTACCCATATCCGATAACTATGCTCAATTCGGGGTTATAGGGATAGATGTCGTTTTTGCCTGCTTATTTTTGGGCCGCAAGCTTCCCGGCATCGGTCAGCTGGGGAAATCTGCCGGTGCGCAGACTGCCTATGCCTATTTTAATGGATTTGGTCAGATTGCCATCGGGCTATTGGTGGTAATCGCCTTCGGTTCAATCGGATATTCCCTGCATCCCCTGTTTGGCCTTCAGTTGCTGATCGGGTATCAGGGTGGTGTTGGGATTGGAACAGCGGTTGCACCCATGATGGCTGAACTCGGATGGTCGGCTTCCGAAGGCGCTGCTGTCGGAGAAACCTGTGCGGTGGCGGGTTTGGCGATGTCTGTAGTTATCGGTATCATCATTATTAACATTGGAATTGCTCGAAATCTGACGGTTAAAAAATTTCACGAAACCGGCCAAAAAATTCAATCCCCGACTTTCAAACCGCTTGAAGCCAGACAATATCTTAGCAAAGAAATTACGAGTCCTGAAGCGGCCAGCTCTTTTGTTTTCAATTTCGGTTTTATCGGCATGGCCATACTGTGCGGCCATCTCATTCATCTCGGCATTGTTTCTGTTGCCCCTCCGCTCAAGATTATGCCCACTTTTCCCTTCGTTTTAATCGGGGGCATCATCGTACAGGTTCTGGTGCAAAAATCACGATTGGATAATTATATTGATCGAGGCACCGTAGAAGCCATATCCGGCTTTGCTCTGGATGTTCTGATTGTGGCTTCTTTGATGGCCATTAAACCTTCGGTTGTTATGGCCTATGCCTATCCCCTGAGTGTGATGTTAATACTCGGTGTCATGTTCAACCTGTGGCAGCTTAAGTGGCTGGGACCCCGTATTTTGCCGGGAGCCTGGTTTGAAAAGAGTGTCTGTGAATATGCCCAGAGTACCGGTTCGGCGCCTCAGGCAATGTTATTGCTGCGAATGGTGGATCCGCAACTGGAAACTGATGCCGCTGAAGCCTTTGCCCTCAAAATGCTTTTATTTAGCCCCGTAATTTTCCCGCTGACCGTTATTTTAGCACCGATCATTGTTGCCAAGGGGCCGCTTCTGTTTTTTGGCATCTATTGTTTGCTTATGCTGATTATTGCGGTTATTTGCCGCCTTACCTGCTGGCAAAAAAGACCCAAGGAGAGATGGTTGCCATCGCCAGTCTAGTAGCTATCTCAATAATGCATTTTATCCGCCACAGTACTTTTGCGGACTAGTCCGCCAAAGTAATCCGGCGGATGGCATATCTCTTCAAAATGCTCACATAAGAGAAGGTTAACCCGCTGAGCCCGTTGGCTCCCGCTTATAGCGGGATTAAAAATCGGATGGATTCCTTTTTTTACGGGCTCAATCCCGCTATAAGCGGGACAAACCGGCTAA
>CAMYNZ010000217.1 GCA_947259865.1 uncultured Desulfobacterales bacterium
TTTCATAATTTACCTCCTTTGTGACGGATTATTTTATAAAAAGGGGGGTTTCCGATTCATAAAACAAAA
Source organism: uncultured Desulfobacterales bacterium (assembly GCA_947259865.1). The sequence continues at coordinate 70 of CAMYNZ010000217.1, forward strand.
AGCCCCACCAACTGTTTGGTAACGGGGCTTTGCTTAATGCATGGGCAACCTCGGTTGAGGGTTATGGTTTTTTGTCATACCGCCATTCCCCATACCATCCTGCAGTGATAAAGGTCAAAGGAAAAAGCAGGACCGTTGGGACGTTGGGTTGTTATGCAATGGACGTGAAATAATGTTTTAGGATCACTGGATTCCGGGAAGGAAGAAATCAGAAGTGGACGAGTTGGATGATCCAGAATAGCTGCACCCCAATGCACCCAACCCTAGCAGAAAATAAAAAAGAGCTAACCGCAGTTGGCTAACTCCTTGAAATAGTTGGTAGCGGGGGGCGGATTTGAACCACCGACCTTCGGGTTATGAGCCCGACGAGCTACCAGACTGCTCCACACCGCATCAATCAAACAAAAATTATAATTACCCCTTTACCGTATGTCAAGTCGTTTATTGGTCTTCATCAGGGATTCTATTCGATCCCTGAGGGTGTCCAGTTTTTTTTGGGAATCATCTGATTTCGTTTTGTAAAGCAACCGCTTGTGCCGGCTGGCATGCCCGGAAATGATTTCAAGGGATGACTTCGGCAGCCCCAAACACTTAGCCAGAAATTCAATACACATACGGTTGGCGGCGCCATCAACCGGCGGAGCCGTAAGCCGGATTTTTACGGCATCCCCATAAAGACCGTTGATCTCGGTTTTTGACGACCGGGTTTGAACCAAAATATTTAATAATACACCCCGGGGGTGACGCCGGATAAATGACATGTTATCTCATTGTAAAAAATAGCTTAACCAGTGCAATATTCATCCGGGTTGGCTGCCCTTGATATTGTTTATAATCCGGGTTGAAGAAATATCCTCATTAACCGGTATCAGGACCACTCTGCCCCCCAGACCTTCAACAATTTCATGTCCGTATACTTCTTCGGTTTTATAGTTGCTGCCCTTTGCCAGAACATCCGGACGCAGGGTTTGGATGAGCTTTTCGAGCTCACCGGTGGAAAAAATTACCACATAATCAACCACATCCAGTGCACTGATAATTTGTATCCGTTCCCTTGCCCGGATGACCGGCCGGCCCGGGCCTTTTAGATTGGTGACCGAATCATCATCGTCGAGGGCCACCACCAGAACGTCGCCCCGTTGTTTGGCGGCCGAAAAAAACATAATATGACCGGCATGCAGCAAATCAAAGCAACCGTTTGTCAGGACAATCTTTTTTCCCTGTTTTTTCAAGTTGTTGGCTAGGTTACCGATATCGTCCAGCTCAACCTGCTTAAGGGTGGACATGTCATACCAGCGGGTAGAGGCGTTTGTCAGTTCTGCCTGACTAATCGTTGCCGTTCCGACCTTGCCCACAACCAGGCCGGCTGCTGTATTGGCGAGCGTTACGGCCGTTTCAAGCGGCAGACCGGAAGCCAGACCCAGCCCGAGTGAGGCGATGACCGTATCGCCGGCACCGGATACATCATAAACCTGACGGGCTTCAGCTTTGATTTTATAAGGAGGCTTGTTGTTTTCCATCAAAACCATGCCGTCTTTGCCCAGCGTGATCAACACTTTGTCAATACCGGTTGATTCCAATATCCCGGCACCTGCCTCCAGAAGTGTGGATTCATCGATTATCTCGATACCCTGGGCCAGACCGGCCTCTTTTTTATTGGGTGTAATGATCGTTACACCGGCGTATTTTGTAAAATCCAGTCCCTTGGGATCGGCAATGATGACCTTACCGTGCTTCCTGGCGGTTGCAATCAATGGCTTGAGCAGGGACCGGGTGATAACGCCCTTTCCGTAATCCGATACCAGTATTACATCCACCTGTGGAATAATTTCATTGGATCGTTTTACCAGGGTCTTTAGCACCGGTGGTGATATATCTTTTTTGGTTTCACGATCGATTCGGAGAACGTGTTGATGGCCTGCAATTACGCGGGTTTTGCGTGTGGTGGGTCTTCCGGAGTCGGGCAGGACGGCTCGGGTGTCGACGCCCAGTTGTTTGAATTTTTCGAGAACTAGATTGCCGTCGGCGCCTGCTCCGACCACACCGGCTGCTGATACCTGGGCTCCCAGCGTGACCAGATTGTTGACGACATTGCCGGAACCCCCGAGGTTATATTCCTCATGGGTTATCGATACAACTTGAACCGGTGCCTCTGCAGAAATACGCTCGACATCGCCCCACAGGTATTCGTCGATCATTAAATCGCCAACCACCAACAATTTGCAGTGACTAAATTTAGCAAGATCAAAATCCATTTTTCAACTCCGCCATGCCCAACGCTGTATTACCCTGCTTGAGCCTAAAGAAAATGTACAACTAATATAAAAACCAAATTATTTCAGAGGTCGGCGAGTTTTTGACGAGGTCGCTGCATGAATCATCAGCGACTGCATCGTGCAAACTCATGCATAAGGGGTCGTAACCAAAGAACAGTGATTAGACATTATAACAATAGGTTAGGGGTAAAATCAACATCGTGCCCCCAAGACTCCTGGGTCACATATTGGCTGCTTACAACCTTTGCATCGGTGAAATATAAATCGTCTAAAGCACCTCATATTGTTTGCATTTTTTTCGGGTATTCGGTGGTTGCCACGTAAACGGTTTAAGATAAATGTCGCAAATGCTGTCTCAGGGGTGGTTTCAAAGCCGCATGTAAATTTGTGGCGGTTATTGGCGGTTATCGAGTTTGTGGTCGATAAATTCTTTTAAAAACCGTGGCGGTCTTACCACCCGTCCCTCACGATCGACACAAGGATGTTTCGTGTAACCCGTTGCAATGGCTTTTTGGCCGTCATCATTAAAAAGTTGATAGTCAAATTTCATACCGCCTTTTACCGCCGGATCGATTGAAGTTTCAATAACCAGCAGATCGTCGTATTGGACGGGGGTTATAAACCTGCAATACACTTCGGAGACCGGCAGATAAATCCCACGGGATTCTATTTCCCTGTAAGTAAGCCCCAGGGATCTGAATAATTCTGTGCGGCCGATTTCAAACCAGCGCAGGTAATTGGCGTTATAGGCAAAACCCATTTTGTCGGTGTCTCCGTATATTACCCGGCTGTTGGTCCGATGTGAGAGCATGAACGCTTTAACCCCTTTTCTTTTTTTTGCGGTGCAAGCTATTTAGTACCGTCGCTCAATTCCAATTTGATGAGACTTTTAAGTTGAGAATATTCATAAGATAATGGAAATTCTGGGAATTCTTTTTTCACATTGTCCGGCGGGCGGAACAGAAAGGCTTTATCCGCTTGTTTCATCATGGTGATATCGTTATAGGAATCACCCACGGCAATGACCGTGTACTTTAATTTCTTGAGGGAAAGGACCGCCTTGCATTTACCATCTTTCTGGCGCAAATTGTAGGTGGCGATGGATCCATCGGCCGTTAGCGTTAACGTGTTGCAAAACAAGGTTGGCCAGCCGAGTTTTTCCATCAAAGGCTTTGCAAATTCCTCATAGGTATCAGATACCATTATGATCTGGGTTTGCGACCTGAGCCAGTTCAAAAATTCCAGGGCTCCTTCCAGCGGATCCATTGTGGCGATGACCTCCGTAATGTCTTTTAGCTTGAGTCCGTTCTTTTGAAGGATAGCCAGACGCTTTTTCATGAGTACGTCATAATCGGAAATATCCCGGGTTGTAAGTCGGAGTTCTTCGATACCGGTCCTCTCGGCCACATTGATCCAAATTTCGGGGGTGAATATTCCTTCCAGGTCTGAACAGACAATGTGCATATCGCGCCTCTTCGGTGTTGCCGGTCATCATTCCGGATTCTCATTTTTGAGTATTTTCGTCTTCAATGCGGATGAGAACAGGCCGATCACTGACGACGTCCAGTTCGGTTATCTGTCTGAGGGCTTTTGCAACTGATGCCTCCTTGGCTGTGTGTGTCAGCATGACCAGAGGTACCGAACCATTCGTTTTTCTGCCTTTCTGATAAGCGGACCGGATACTGATGCCGTACTTTCCTAAGATCCCTGATATTTTCGATAATACGCCGGGACGATCCATTGCTGCAAACCGGATATAATAATGTGTAAATATTTCTTGAATAGATATCACCTCAGTTTTGCGTATATTTTCGGTTTGATAAGACAAAAGAGGTATCCGGCCGCTTGAACCGGTGATCAGGTTCCGGGAAAGATCCACCAGGTCGCTGACCACGGCGCTGGCCGTCGGCATCATTCCCGCGCCGCGTCCATAGAGCAGAATATCGCCAACCGCATCACCGCAGACCGTCACGGCATTCACCGTACCGTTCACACTGGAAAGAAGATTATCAATGGGGATCATGGTCGGATGTACCCGAGCCTCTACGGTATCGCCTCTGTCTTTGCTGATTGCCAGAAGCTTGATTCGGTAACCGAACTGTTCGGCAAAGGCGATATCCATGGGTGTGATTTTCGAAATGCCCTCAATATAAATGTCATTCAAATTGATATTCATCCCGTACGCCAGGGCGTTCAGGATGGCGAGTTTGTGTGCCGTGTCAAGACCGTCAATGTCAAGTTTGGGGTCCGCTTCGGCGTATCCCTGGGCTTGGGCTTCGGAAAGAGCGACTTCAAAGGTGCTGCCGTCATCGGTGATTTTGGATAGAATAAAATTGCAGGTGCCGTTTAATATGCCGATCATTGACTGTATACGGTTACCCACCAGAGATTCCCGCAGCGACTTAATAATCGGCATGCACCCTCCGGCGCTGGCTTCAAAGGCAAGGTCCACGCCCTTTGCGGCAGCCGATTTCAGTATGGTGTTCCCCTGACTGGCCAGCAATGCCTTGTTGGCAGTAACAATGTGTTTGCGGTTGTTAATGGCTCTTAAAATAAGATCTTTTGCGACGTCTTGCCCACCGATCATTTCAACCACGATGTCGATGTCCGGATCCTCCACCACCTTATATGCATCGCTGATCAGGACGCCGTCGTCAAAGCGCAAGCCCCTGTCGGTTGTGACGTCAATATCGGCGACCCATTTTAAAATAAGATTTGCGCCCACTCTGGCTCGGATAAGGTCCCTGTTGTTGACCAGAATTCTGGCAACACCGGTACCCACCGTACCGCACCCCAGCAAACCGATGTTAATTTTCTTCATAAAGCCGTCACCCTTTTACTAGAAGCTATCTCAAAATCTTATTTTTGAGACGGCTTCTAGAGAATGTCGCGAATTCCCCGAACAGCCTGACGGATCCGCAACTTGTTTTCGATCAGCGCAAACCTGACATACTCATCACCGTACTCGCCGAATCCCAACCCCGGCGAGACGGCAACTTTGGCTTCTTTTATAAGGAACTTTGAAAACTCCACCGATCCCATGTTTATAAACTGGTCCGGGATTTTTCCCCATACGAACATGGTTCCTTTGGGTTTTTTAATATCCCAGCCCACCCGTTGGAGTCCATCGATGAGGGCGTCCCGCCGCTCTTTATAGGTCAGGCGTATCTGTTCAACACAATCCTGTGAGCCGTTTAAAGCAATGATAGAGGCAATTTGAATGGGCTGGAAAATGCCATAGTCAAGATAACTCTTTATGCGACGCAAGGCGGCCACGATCTTTTGATTGCCCACGCAAAACCCGACGCGCCAGCCCGGCATGCTGTAGCTTTTTGAAAGTGAAAAAAATTCGACACCCACATCCTTGGCACCGCTCGCCTGCAGAAAACTGGGCGCCTTATAACCATCATAGGTCAGGTCGGCATATGCAAAATCATGGATGATCATGATTTTGTTTTCCTTGGCGTAATCCACCAGCCTTTCAAAAAATTCAAGATCGACAACTTCCGTGGTCGGATTGTGCGGATAGCTTAATATCAATACTTTGGGTCTGGGCCAGGTCTGACGCGTGGCACTCATAAGATTGTCAAAAAAAACCTGGTCCGGGCCGACCGGTATGCCCCGGACATCGCCACCGGATATGATGGCTGAATAAGGATGAATGGGATAGGTCGGGTTGGGGGTAAAAACAACATCACCCGGACGAATGGTTACCAGGATAAGGTGAGAAATACCCTCTTTGGCCCCTATGGTTACAATGGCCTCGCTATCAGGGTCTACCGCGACATCGTAGCGCCGTTTGTACCATTCTGCGATCGCTATCCGCAACTTGGTGATGCCCATGGATGCGGAATAACGGTGATTGTGGGGTTTTTGGGAAGCCTCGATCAACTTGTCAACAATGTGCTGCGGTGTTGCCAGGTCGGGATTACCCATTCCAAGATCGATGATGTCTTCGTCTGCGCGTCTGGCTTCCATTTTGATTTCGTTGACCGTTGCGAATACATAAGGGGGCAGCCGGTCGAGTCTGGCAAATTGCATCATTTGAGGTGCCTCTTTTTTATTATCTCCCATTAGAGGTGGGTTGATTTTAGCCGGAAATCCAATTTAATGTTTAAATCTCTAACTTTTATAATACATTATTCATGATGTCAAAAAAATTGTTTTGACTTTTAACCTAATTCTAATTACTTTTTTGAAAAACTTAACCTTGCAAACGACGAACTGGAGACAAATATGGCCAAGCCCTTAACCTATGAGAGTGCCGGTGTTGATATCGAAAAAGCCAACACGTTGGTCAAAACCATCAAAACCATTGCTAAAAAGACCCGCAGATCCGGAGTGATGAGTGAAATCGGTGGATTTAGCGGGCTATTTTCACTGAATGTTGCCAATTACGATAACCCGGTTTTGGTGAGTTCCACTGACGGTGTCGGCACCAAACTAAAAATTGCATTCATGATGGATAGACACGATACCGTGGGCATTGATCTTGTGGCCATGTGTGTGAATGACATCGCGGTGCAGGGGGCCAAACCGCTTTTCTTTCTGGATTATCTTTCGATGGGTGAGCTTAAATCGGAGGTGGCCACTGACATTATTACCGGAATCGGGCTGGGTTGTGAACAGGCTAAATGCGCTCTAATCGGAGGTGAAACAGCTGAAATGCCCGGTTTTTACCCGGAAGGAGAATATGATCTGGCCGGTTTTTCGGTGGGTATCGTTGACAATGCCAAAATTCCGGACGGTTCTGAGATTAGGGTAGGGCACAATCTTGTTGGAATTGCATCCAGTGGTCTCCACAGTAACGGATATTCGCTGGTGCGAAAGATCTGCTTTGATAGGTTACAATTGAAATGCGATGAGCATATCGGAGAACTCGGCCACTCCCTTGGCGAAGAACTCCTTAAACCCACAAAAATATATTCTGAAACCATTCAACAGTTGATTAAGGATTTGCCGATTCACGGGCTGGCGCACATTACCGGCGGAGGTATTCAAGATAATCTGCTGCGCATAATACCACGCGCCTGTGAAGTGGAGATTAACCGGGAAAGTTGGGACACGCCGCCTGTATTTGATTTTCTAAAGCAGGCCGGGAATATCGAAGAGGCGGAAATGTTGCGCACATTCAATTGCGGGATTGGTATGATCGCAGTGGTACCCGGTCAGGAAAGCCAGGATGTGCTGGAACGGCTGACCGCCATCAATGAAAAAGCGTTCCTGATCGGTAAGATCGTAGAATGCCGCTCTCCCTCCAATCTAATAAAATGGGTTTGACCGGCAATGATCGTATTGGGGATTGAAACATCCTGTGATGAGACCGCTGCCGCCGTCGTTGTAGACGGCACTAAAATCCTGTCCTCTGAGGTGTCATCCCAAATTTCCATTCACCATCCTTACGGCGGCGTTGTTCCTGAACTTGCCTCACGCCAACACATCCAAGCGATTTCACCCGTGGTGCAGGAGGCCGTTCGCGCATCCGGCATCAGCCGGGAACAACTTGACGGCTTGGCAGTTACCCAGGGTCCGGGGCTTGTAGGATCACTGCTGGTCGGATTTTCCTTTGCCAAGGCCTTTGCTCTGACGTTGGATATTCCCTGGGTCGGTGTAAGTCATTTGGAGGGCCATATTAATTCCGTTTTTCTGGAACCCGCCCCGCCTGCATTTCCCTTCGTCGCTTTGCTGGCGTCTGGTGGTCATACCGGTATTTATCATGTTACCGCCCATACAACTACCGCGCTCATGGGACAAACACGGGATGATGCTGCCGGTGAGGCTTTTGATAAAGTCGCTAAGATGCTTGGGTTGGGGTACCCCGGTGGCAGCGCAATCAGCAGGCTGGCAAAGGATGGGGATCCCGGGAAAATTCATTTTCCCAGATCTTATCTGAAAAAATCAGATTTCGATTTCAGTTTCAGTGGGATCAAAACAGCCGTAAGCCGCTACCTGCAGACTCACCGCCATGAAGCCGATCAACAGATAAAGGACATTGCGGCCGGATTCCAGGAGGCAGTCGTAGAAGTTCTTTGCTACAAAATAATTCATGCTGCTGTGAAAAAGGGGTCTGATCATATCGCCCTGGTGGGCGGTGTGGCAGCCAATAGCCGCTTGCGAGAGCGGGTAAAAAGTGAGGCTGACCAAAAAGGAATCTGTTTGCATATCCCCTCTATTCATTTGTGCGGTGACAACGCTGCCATGATCGCGGCAGCCGGCTACCACCACCTCAACAAAGGGATTTGTTCGGATTTAAACGCAGACGTTTATTCAAGGGCCCGTGTTGCCTGAGCCGTTTCGATCGTCAGGCTTGCGTATAGCGTGCTGGTGTGGTTTGAAAGGATTTTGCTCGCACCGGCGATCATTTTGGGGACATCCGCTGAGCAGAGCTAAATCAAAAGAACTTAACACTTAAAACCTAAAACATAATTAATTCAGGGGTCGGGGTATTTTTTTCACGGCAAGATGCCGGGTTGTTGCCTGCCAAGCCCAACAGCGGCAACTGCCTTGCATTTTACTGCCGGCTATTTAAA